>JAKEFB010000157.1 GCA_022616275.1 Chloroflexota bacterium | reverse complement strand
GGCCTGGAGCATAGCCTTTCTGCTCAATTTTGCAGCTCTACTTATTTTTGACTTAGGTTTTTAGTTCCGCTTTACATAATACCCCGCTGCACAAGGTTTCCCAGAGCACGCTTCGTGCTCCGGGCACGCTTCGTGCCCCAACCTGCGGGGTTTAAGACTCTGTGGTTGACTGGCGGAACTATGTTATAATGCCCGCCTGGTTTTGCCGCGGCCAGGCACCCGGAGGCTTCTAGATCGGGCAGTCGCCTTTAGAGGCGCCTCCGGGAGGTTACTAAATGACCGGCAAGAAATCTGGTTGAAACGAGGTATTTGTCATGGATTTGGGAGGATTTGCTCCTTACTTGAGCGTGATTGAAATTGTTCTGGCCATCGTCATCGTCGTTTTGGTCATCTTGCAGACCAAGGGCTCCGACCTGGGTGGCTTTATGGGCGGCGACACCAGCACCGGTTACCGGACCCGCCGGGGGATTGACGCGACGTTGCACCGGGTGACGATTGGCTTTTCGGTGGCCTTTTTTATTTGCACCGTGCTGACCTTTATTGCGCTGGGCCAGATTAGCTGAGGGATTTCCATCAAACCCCGCAGGTCTCCGAGGGCACGTTCCGTGCCCCGGGCAGGCTTCGTGCCCCGACCTGCGGGGTTTCATGCCAATCGAATGGTAACAAGAAACCTGCGCTGGCAGGCGCTGTTGGCTATCATCTGCCTGGGCCTGGTTTTTTCCCTCCTCTCTTTTCAGGTACAAACGGCCGGCCTTTGCACCACGCAAGTGCCGGCCAGTGGGGGCACCCTCGTCGAGGGGATGGTGGGTTTGCCCAGTTACCTGAACCCGCTGCTGGCCGACGCCAATCCCGTAGACCAGGATTTAAGCAGCCTCATCTTTGATGGGCTGACCCGTTATGACGCAAGCGGACAGTTAGCGCCGGCCCTGGCCCGCAGTTGGGAAATCAGCGACGACGGCCGGACATTCCGGTTTACGCTACGTGACGACGTGACCTGGCACGACGGCCGGCCCTTGACGGCGGCCGACGTGGCTTTTACCTACGGCCTGCTGCAGAACGAGGCATTTCCGGCGCCGGCCGGCCTGCGGGCCTTGTGGCAGCCAGTGACGATCAGCGTCACCAACGAATTGGAAATCGCTTTTACGCTGCCCCAACCTTATACTCCTTTCTTAGACGCCACTACCCGTGGCATTTTACCGGCCCACGTCCTGGGTGACAGTGCGCCGGAGCGGCTGGCTGAGCACCCCTTCAATCGCTCGCCCACCGGCACCGGCCCGTTCCTGGTGGAGCCAGGCAGCGACTGGCAGCGCAGCGGCGCCCTGCGCCTAGCGGCTAATCCCACCTACTGGCGGCAAGGCGTTCAACTAGACAGCCTCGAATTTCGCTTTTACCCCGACAGCCAGGCCCTGGCCCGGGCTTTTACGGCCGGGGAGATCCAGGCCGTCACCACCATTTCGCCGGCCGCGTTACCCGAATTGGGGGCCTTGCCGGGGATGCGTCTTTTTACGGCCGCCGCCCCACGCTATACCCTGTTGTTCTTCAACTTAACCGACAGCGGCCTGGCCGTCCCAGCGTTGGAAGTGCGCCAGGGGCTGGCCTACGCCCTGGACCGTGACGCCCTGGTGGACCAGGCCCTCAACGGCCAGGGACTACCGCTGGAAGGGCCGTATTTGCCGACTTCCTGGGCTTACAACCCGGCACTGCTGGCCACTTACCCTTATCAGCCAGAAACGGCTGTCTCGCTGCTGGAAACGGCCGGTTGGAGGTTGCCGGCCGGCCAGACCGTCCGGCAGCAGGGCGGCGAGACGCTGGCCTTGCGCCTTCTGGTCCCGGAAGGGCCGGTGTTCCAGGCGCTGGCCGGCGCTCTGGTCGAACAATGGGCGGCCGTGGGCGTGGTCGCCACGCCGCAAAGCCTGCCGCCGGCCGGCTTGCAGGAAGCGCTGCTGGCCCGGGAGTACGACGTGGCCCTGGTGGACGTGGAGCCGCCTGGCGACCCGGACCTGTACGATTTCTGGAGCCAGGAAGCCATTATAGATGGGCAGAATGTTGCCGGCTGGAACCATCGCCGGGCCAGCGAGGCGCTAGAGGTGGCCCGCCAGTTGCCGACGGTGGACGAGCGGCAGCCTTATTACGAGGCTTTCCTGCGCTTCTACAACAACGATTTGCCGGCCCTGACGCTCTACCAGCACGTCTACACCTATGGCCTGAGCGAGGCGGTCAACCAGGCCGACATCGGCCGGATTTATCAACCCCGCGACCGTTACGAGACGCTGGCCAACTGGTTTTTGCTTTACCGCGACGTGGCTGTCAGTTGCCCGGAAGTGTCCCCGACGCCCGTCCCGTGAAGAAGTGCCAAGTGCCAGGTGAAGAGAGGATAGGGGACAAAAGGGCAAGTATGCAAGTGGCAGGTGGCGGAGTCGGCAGAGTTGGGCCGCCCAACTCCGCCAACTCGGAGCGGGTGAAGCCGTTGCGAGGCGGCCGTTGGCGTTGGTGGCCACTGCTGATTCTCTGGATGGTGGTTATTTTTGTTTTTTCCCACCAGCCAAAGGGAGCGATACCGGTTTTTGGCGTCTGGGACCTGCTGGTCAAGAAGGGCAGCCACATGGCCGCTTACGCCGTGCTGGCCTGGCTGGCTTACCGGGCGGCCGGAGAGGGGCGATGGGCGGCCGTTTGGGCCGTGGTTTTTTCTGTGGCCTACGCTATCAGTGACGAATATCACCAGTCATTTGTGCCAGACAGGAACGGTACGGCGCTGGACGTGTTCATAGACAGTATCGGGGCAGTTATGGGGACGGCGCTGGCCCGTTATCGGGGACAATTTCGATGGGGCCGAACAAAGCTGCCTGGTAGGCGGCTACCTCGCGACGTTTAATCAACTCCAGCACGGCCAGCAGCGTCACGGCCACCTCCACCCGGCTGCTTTGCTCGGAGAGCAGCTCTTCAAAACGGACCCGGCCGGCTTTTAACCGGCGGCGCAGCCTGTCCATCTGTTGTTCAATGGTGATGGCCTGGTGCTGGACGGCCACGGCCACGCTCTCTTCCAGCTTCTCAGCCCTGGCCAGGGCAAAACGAAGGGAAGCTATCAGTGTCTCCACTGTCACACCACCGAGGTCCAACTTGCCTTCCAGCTTCGGGGGCGGAGCGACGCGCAGGTAGGTACGCAGCCCCTGTTCCTGGCGCCGGGCCAGCCAGGCAGCCGCCTCTTTAAACTGTTTGTACAGCCGTAACTGCTGGGCCAGCGCTTCGGCCGGGTCCTCTTCCTCTTCGCCGGCCGGCAACAGTTCCGGCGTTTGCGGCAACAGGGCGCGGCTTTTGATCAGCACCAGCCGCGCGCCAATGACCAGGAAATCTATCAGGTCGTCTACTTTATCTTCCTGCAGCCGCTTGACCTGGTCCAGGTATTGCTCCGTGACCACGGCCAGCGAAATGGCAGTAATATCCAGCTCGTTGCGCTCAATCAGGTGGAGCAATAAATCCAGCGGCCCGGTGAAGACGGGGAGTTCGACGTGGTAGGGGGTGGGCATGGTGAAATTGTCGTAGATTGGAGATTGTTAGCGACCTCGAGTCGCCAATCTCTAATCTCCAATCTCCAATCTCTTACCCACTAATCAGGGCGTAAATAACGAGGACGACCAGGAAAAGGGCGATGGCCCCAAAGACGAGCACGAGCAGGGTACGTTCCTGCTGCTTTTGTTGGGCCAGGCGTCGCCTGAGTTCTATCTGCCGCTGCTCTTCGATGGCCATTAATTCGGCCATGCGCCTTTCTGAAGCCAGCTCTTCAATCTCCTTCAGCCGGCGGGCTTCGGCCATCTGGTCGGTTAAACGCTCGGCCGTAGAGTGCGTATACTGGCGCTTGAGGATGTCGAGGATGTCCATTGGGCTGCCACATTGGACGCAATACTCGTCGCCGGCCCAGTTGGGCGTGCGGCATTTACCGCAGATGCGGGTGAGCGCCATGCCACACTGGCCGCAAATGGATTGCTCGGCGTTGCTGTAAGCGCTGCAATTGGGGCACAAGTGGCCGCGCAGCAAAAACTCGCTGCCGCAGGCGTCGCAGGTGATGTGCTTGCCGTGTCCCTGGCGGACGTCCAGGGGATTGCGGCAATTGGGGCAGGCAACTTCTTGGAATATTTCGTCGGACATCATTCTACCTGTGCTTAGAGTAGACGGCGGACGGCGGACGAGAGACGATAGGAGAGTAGCTGTCGTCGGTCGTCAATCGTCGGTCGTCAAATCCTTCGGCCGCATGATACAGTAGACAAAGCCGTTCATTTCAATCAGATGCCTGGTCTCGTAACGCTGGCCGATAATGTCCAGGATGGGCGGCGGATAAAACTGGGCACGAAAGATCACCGTGTCAAACTGCTGGCGGTCCAGCATTTGCCACATGTCGGTCAAGTCCACCTGGTTGTTATTATACAAGTTTAGCAGTTGTGTGGGGTTAGTCACAACATCCCGGCCGGCATAAAAATTAAAGCCGGCCTCTTCGCTGAAAGCGGCCGTTTTGCCCTGCCGCACCAGGTCGGCAATGGCCTTTCCGGCAACCGTGTCCCCGGCGTTGGGTGGGCGACCCAGCAAGCCCACACCGGCCGAGTCCACGTAAGGCACGGCGACCGGCGGGCGGGGCGCGGAGCAGGAGGTCTGGGGTGCGACGATGACTTCGGTCGGCCGGCCCAGGGCGGCGGCAATGGAACGCAGCAGGGGGGTGTGGGTGGGCATGTGAAAGAAGCGCCCTGCCTGAAAGAGAAAGAGGAGGGCCACGGCGACCAGGGCTATGGTGTGCCAGGCCAGGCCGCGTTGACGGTTGGCGTCCAGCGCCCGGCCAAAGGCTATGCCGGTCAGAATACAACTGGCGGCGATAGCGGTGACAAAATAGGACTCGCCGGCGCCCCATTTGCCGGCCGAGACGCTGTTGAGCGTGGCCAGGACAAACCAGATGGTGTAAGCTGAAAGTCGCTCGAAATAAAGCTGGTAAACGGCGTAAGCGGCCGCGGCCACGGTCAGAACCAGGTGCAGCTCGAACCACTGCCGGAACAGGCCCACCGCCTGGTCAGGCTGGAAAGGATTGAGGTTAGCGGTAACGGTGTTGACCAGCCACTGGCCGCCGGTGGCCAGGTTGATGGCCAGAAAAATCAGTCCGGCCACGGCGGCAAAGGGGATGCCCCACAAAATGGCCCGGCGGGGCTGGCGCAGGAAGAGGAAGATAAAGACAGCGGCCACGGTGGCGTAAGCCAGTTGCTTCGTATAGCCAGCAAGAAGTAAGAGGAGCATAACCAGCAGCCACCCCCGATTGTCAGGCCGCTGGCGCGCTTCTTCCCGCCCTATAACTAGAGTGACGGCGACGACGGCCAGCGTCTCCAACATGACCATGAACAGGTGCTGGCGGAACAACGGCCCGACATGGTAGACGTAATTGGAGGCCAGGTAGGCCAGACCAGCCAGGGTCGAGAGCCACCAGTGCCGGCTTTCCCGCTGCACGGCGTAGCCAATGGCCCCGGCCGTTACCAAAGTGCCCAGGTAGGAGACAAGCCGGCCGGTCCAGTACTGCGGGCCGAAGAGCCAGACCAGGGGTACGACGACCAGGTGGAAAAAGGGCGGGTAGTTGGAGGAGTAAAAGGGGTAGCTGCTGTTGTCCCGGTAGGGCCACTGGCCCTGGCTAAAGAGGACGGTGTCCATCAGCTCAAAGCCCTCGCCCTGGTCGTAATCAAAGGGGAATTGAAAAAGGGCCACGGCGTAAATGGTGTAAACGGCGAAGTAACCCAGGTAGGCCAGCAAGGCCAGGCCGGCCAGCAGGGTGGGCAGGGTGAACCATGTCCATTTGCGTTCTATCATCTTACGCCGGCCGGTTGCCTAGTGGTAGGAGGGTCATCCCGGCGAGGACCAGCAGGCCGCCAGCCAGCATGGCCAGCCGCTGCGCCGGGCCGATGCCCTGGAAATTGCCGGCCCCCAGCCGGTCAACGGCCAGCAGCCCGGCCACGAGGAGCAAGCCCAGGACAATAAAACCAATTCCCAACTGCCGCTTGGTAATCATGGATCGGGGAGTTTTACCGAATAGCTCTTTACAATGCAAGCAAATTTGGTATAATTCCGGGCTGTTCAAAGCCATAAGACAGCAGAGACTATGGACTTGCCGCTGGTATAGCGGTTTTTTCCATTTTTAAGGGGATAAGATGACAGTTTCGACAAAGCCACACCTGTTAACAGCCGATGGTTTAAAACGTTTAACAGAAGAATTAAATTATCTGCGCACCACCGGCCGCGAGGCCGTAGCCGACCGCCTGCACAACGCCTTCCAGGACGGCCAAGACGACGATTTCGTCGAAAACGCTGAATTGGAAGCAGCCCGTAACGAGTTATCCTTCCTCGAAGGGCGAATCCAGGAGCTGGAAGAAATTCTCAGCAACTACCAGATCATTAGCGAGGAAAATGGACCACATGACTCGGTTCGCGTCGGCGACTGGGTGACGGTAGTCGAGGAAGGAGTTGACGAGGAGGAAAAGTACCACCTCGTCGGCCCGGCCGAAGCTGATCCGGCAGGCGGGCGTATCTCCAATGAAAGCCCCCTGGGTAAGGCTTTGTTAGGGGCCAAAGTGGGTGCGGTGGTCCGCGTTAACGCCCCCAATGGTCTTTTGAAGTTCCGCATTGCCAAAATAGAGTAACCCCATAGTACCCAATGGCCTGGGAACCAACACCGCTGGAAGAACAACGCCTGTCAAAGTTAGCCCGGCTGGCAGAGGCCGGCATTGATCCCTACCCGCCGCGCGCCGCAAGGAGCCACACGACGGCCGAGGCCATTGCCGCTTTTCTGGCCGGCGAAGGTCAGGATACTCCCCCCGGCGTAACGGTGACTGTCTGCGGCCGGCTGGTGAGCCTGCGCGACATGGGCAAGACCATTTTTGGCCACATTGAAGACGGCAGCGGCAAACTCCAACTCTTCGTCCGCCGCGAGGAAGTAGGCGAGGAGCCGCACCGCATTTTTCAGAAATTGCTGGACCTGGGCGATTTTGTCCAGGCCACGGGCCTCATGTTCCGCACCAAGATGGGCGAGGTAAGCCTGCGGGTCAAGGAGTGGCGGTTGTTGAGCAAGGCCATCACCCCCCTGCCGGTGGTCAAAGAACAGGAAGTGGACGGCCGGCTGGTGCGCTACAGCGCCTTTGCCGACCTAGACGAGCGCTTTCGCCAGCGCTACGCCGACCTGGCCGTCAACCCGGAGGTGCGCGAGGTCTTCCGGCTGCGGGCCCGGCTGATCAGCGCCCTGCGCCGCTTCCTCGACGACAACGGTTTCCTGGAGGTGGAAACGCCGGTCATGCAGCCGCTCTATGGCGGCGCGGCCGCCCGGCCATTTACCACCTACCACAACCAGCTCAAGCAGGAGCTGTACCTGCGTATCTCTTTTGAACTGTACTTGAAGCGGTTGCTCGTTGGCGGTTTTGAGCGGGTCTACGAAATCGGCCGCGACTTTCGCAACGAAGGCGTGGACGCCACCCACAACCCGGAGTTCACCCAGCTCGAATTTTACGCCGCCTACTGGGACTACCACGACGTCATGGCCTTCACCGAACGGATGATCGCCTACGCGGCCGAGGCCGTGCTGGGGACGGCGACGATTAGCTTCCAGGGCCAGACGATAAACCTGGCCGCTCCCTGGCCACGCTTGCCTTTGCGCGAGGCGATTAAACAGTTCGCCGAGATTGATTACATGGAGTACCGGACGGCCGAGAGCCTGGCGGCCGCCACCCGGCAGATGGGCGGCCACGCGCCGCCGGGAGCCACCTGGGGCAAGCTGGTGGATGGCCTGCTGGGCGATTACGTCCAGCCGCGCCTGATCCAGCCGACCTTTATTATCGAGTACCCCCGCGACATCTCCCCTCTGGCTAAAATTTGCCCTTTGGGCAAATCCGACGACCTAGAGTTAAAAGAGTACAAGCAGCTGCACACGGAGCGCTTCGAGTTTTTTATCGGTGGCATGGAGATGGGCAACGCCTTCACCGAGCTGAACGATCCCCAGGAGCAGCGCCGGCGCTTTGAGGAAATGCAGCGACTGTACGCGGCCGGAGACGAGGAAGCCCACCCGATTGACGAAGATTACTTGCGGGCCATGCGTTACGGCATGCCGCCCAACGGCGGCTTCGGCGTGGGCGTGGACCGGCTGGCCATGCTCTTCACCGACCGGACGACGATCCGCGAAGTGCTCCTGTTTCCGCACCTCCGCGAAAGAGAATAAAGATTTAATCCTGGCTGGCTACCAGCAGCAGACAAACCAATGCCCTTGCCGGTTCATCCGCTTATCTGTTGTTCATCCGTTGCCCGGCCCAGCTCCCGATCCAAAAATCTCCAATCTCCAATCTCCATTTAGGACTTGACAGCCCCCCTAACTTTGTGCTTTAATGGGATGCGAACGTTCGCCCGAACGTTCGCATGAGTCATTCGCTTAGCTATCATTTTCGCTGGCGCTTGTTACGGGAAGAAACAGGTGGCCTGGAATGCCTAAAGTGACACTCAAAGACGTTGCCGTCAGGGCCGGCGTCAGTTATCAGACGGTCTCCAAGGTCCTGAACAAGAGCGCCCAGGTTTCGCCGGAAACGGCGGCCCGCATCTGGCGGGCGGTGGACGAGCTGCACTACCGGCCCAACGTCAGCGCCCGTAATTTGCGTATTCAGACCAGCAACCTGATCGGCTACGCCTGGCACTACACCGCCAGCCACGTCCATCCCATCTTAGACGCCTTCATCCACAGCGTCACCAACGCCGCCGAGCTACATGGCTACAACTTGCTGACCTTTGTCGTCCGGGACGGCACCGCCGCCTACCGGACGCTCTATGCCCGCAACCAGGTCAGCGGTTTTGTCCTGGCCGATACCGTTCAGAACGATAGCCGGGTCGCCCAACTGATCGAGCACAACATTCCCTTTACCGCTTTCGGCCGGGCCAACGACGACTGGGACTTTTGCTGGGTGGACGTAGACGGCTACGCCGGTATCCAGGCAACCGTCGAGCACCTCCTGGAGCGTGGCCACCGGCGCATTGCCTTTATCACCTGGCCGGAAGGATCCCAGTCGGGCTGGTACCGGGAGCAGGGCTACCTGGAGACGTTGCAGGCGGCCGGCATTGCCCTGGACCCGGCCTGGATTGTGCGCGGGGAGCATTCCGGCCAGACGGGCATGTTGGGCTTGCGACGATTGCTCGACCTGCCGCCAAAGCGGCGGCCGACGGCCGTGGTCTGCGTCAGCGACCAGATTGCCATTGGGGCGATGAACGCCGGGGCCGCGGCCGGCCTGGTGGTCGGCAAGGATATGGCCATTACCGGCTTCGACGACATGCCCCTGGTGGAATACATCTATCCACCCCTTACCTCGGTCCGCCAACCAATGGTCGAGGCCGGCCAACTGGCCGTGGAGCTGCTCCTCAAACAAATCAACGGCCAGCCGATAGAGCAAAAGGGGATTTTGTTGAAGCCGGAGTTGATAGTCAGGGAATCAAGCTAGCGCTTCGTGTCAAGTGCCAGGTGTCATGTGTCAAGTAAAGCTGATTAGGTGACACGGAAACACCTGACACACAATAACATGGCACGTGACACAGAAACACCTGACACATAATGACATGACACCTGACACCGAAACACCTGACACCCTTTTACAGGCCGTTATCTTTGACCTGGACGGCGTTTTGACGGACACGGCCGAGTACCATTACCTGGCCTGGAAGCGTCTGGCCGACGAAGAGGGGTTTCCCTTCAGCCGGGCGGACAACGAACTGTTGCGCGGCGTCTCCCGCCGGGAATCGTTGTTGCTGCTCCTCAAGGGGCGGCCGGTGGCCGAGGAGAAGCTGCAGGAACTGATGACCCGCAAGAACGACTACTACCGGGCCATGTTGTTGCAGGTGACCCCGGCCGATCTCCTGCCGGGCGTGGCCCGCTTGCTGGATGAGCTGGCCGCAGCCGGGGTTCCCGTGGCCGTGGCCTCGGCCAGCCGCAATGCGCAGGACGTCATTGAGCGGCTGGGCATTGCCGGACAGGTGGCCGTGCTGGCCGACGGCCATAGCGTCAGCCGGCAGAAGCCGGCCCCCGATCTTTTCCGCTACGCGGCCGCCCGGTTAGCCGTTCCCCCTGGCCGCTGTCTGGCGGTGGAGGACGCCGCGGCCGGCGTGGAAGCGGCCCTGGCCGCCGGCATGGCCTGCCTGGCCCTGGGGCCGGCCGACCGTTTTCAGGCTGGGCTGCTGCGGGCCAGTGGCCTCTTTACCCGGCGGGATAATCTGGAGGGCGTGGGCCTGGCCGACTTGCAGGCCATAGTCCGGCCGGACCCCGGCTGGGTCGTGACCCAGGCAGCGTTTGACCCGGCCCGGCAGCACCACCTGGAAACTGTCTTCACCCTGGGCAACGGCTATTTTGCCAGCCGGGGCAGCTTTGAAGAGGGCTATCCCGGCGACGCAGCCCTGACGCTGGCCCACGGCCTTTTTGACGACGCGCCGCTCTTTTTTACCGAACTGGCCAACCTGCCCAACTGGCTGGATTGCCGGGTGGGCGTGGACGGGCACAATTTCCGGTTGGACCTGGGCCGGGTGCATTACTTTCAGCGCCAGATGGATCTGCGGCACGGGATTTTACGGCGGGAGGTGCGTTGGGAGAGTCCTAGCGGAGCCATCGTAGACCTGACCTTTGAGCGCTTTGCCAGTTATGATCAACCTCACCTGGGCGCGTTGCGGCTGCTGGTGACGGCCGTCAACCAACCCTGCCAGGTGGCAATTCAGGCGAGTATTGACGGCCACGTGGCCAACGGAGACCTGCTTCATTGGCGACACCTGGGGGAAGGGCAGGCTGGCGGCTGCCTGTGGCTGCATAGCCGCACCCGCCACAGCGGCGTTGAACTGGCCACGGCCGCCAGCCTGGCTACGTCGAGCGACACGCCGGTGTTGCGCCATTATTGCCCCGGCCAGCCAACTTTTTACGTGAGCCAGGAATTGGAGCCGGGCCAGACGGCCCAGGTAGAAAAGCTGGTCAGTTACGCTGCCAGCCTTGACCGGGTCATTAAAAATGACCGGGTCGAAAACGCCGCCAACGTCGTCGAGCGGGCCTGGCAGCAACTGGCCGGCCACCACTTTGACGAAATCAAGGCCGGCCACCTGGCGGCCTGGGAAGCGGCCTGGCGCGAGATTGACGTAGTGATTGAAGGGGACGACGAGGCCCAACTGGCTATCCGCTTTAATCTCTTCCAGTTGCAGGTAGCCGCGCCCCGCCACGACGACCGGGTGAGTATTGGGGCCAAGACGTTGAGTGGCCTGGGCTACCGCGGCCACGTTTTCTGGGACACGGAAATCTTTATTTTGCCCTTTTTCACCTATACCCAGCCGCACGTGGCCCGCAACCTGCTGATCTACCGCTACCACACCCTGCCGGGGGCGCGACGCAAGGCGGCCGGCAATGGCTTCCGCGGCGCGCAATACGCCTGGGAAAGCGCCGCGACCGGCGACGAGGTGACGCCGACCTGGGTGCCCGACTTCACCGGCAAGGGCCTGGTCCGCATCTGGACCGGCGACATCGAGCTGCACATTAGCGCCGACGTGGCTTATGCCGTTTACCAGTACTGGCAGGTGACCTGCGACGACGCCTTTATGTGCGACTATGGGGCCGAGATTATCCTGGATACGGCCCGTTTTTGGGGCGACCGGGTTGAATTGGAGGAAGGCAATGGCCGGCGGCGCTATGCCATTCGAGACGTCATTGGCCCGGATGAGTACCACGACCACGTGGACAACAACGCTTACACCAACCGCATGGCCCAATGGCACTTGCAGACGGCGCTAGAGATCTTTGAGTGGCTGCAACGCACTTATCCCGAACAGGCCGCTGCCTTGCAGCAGCGCCTGACCTTAACGGAGGATCTCTTTGCCCATTGGCGGGACGTGATTGACCACCTCATCCTCAACCACGACCCGGAAACAGGCCTGATTATCCAGTTTGATAATTTCTTCAACTTGAAGCCCGTAGACTGGCCGGCTTTTGCAGGCCGGACCAAGTCCATGCAGGTGTTGTTGGGTATTGAGGGAGCGAACCAGAGCCAGGTGATCAAGCAGGCCGACGTGGTCATGCTGTTATGCCTGTTGCGCGGCCAGTACGATGCGAAAACCTGGCAGCGTAATTGGCACACTTACATGCCGCTGACCGACCACAGCTACGGTTCTTCCCTGGGACCCAGCTTTCACGCCTGGGCGGCCTGCGAAATGGGCCGGCCGGACGAGGCCTACGACCATTTTATGTTGGCAGCCCGGGCCGACCTGCGCGACGTGCGTGGCAACGCCGGAGATGGTATCCACGCTGCTTCGGCCGGTGGTCTCTGGCAGGCGGCCGTGTTTGGTTTTGCCGGCCTGCAACTCATGGCAGACGGCTACCGGTTAAACCCTCGCCTGCCCGGTCACTGGCGGCGATTGGCTTTTCAATTTTATCACTGTGGCCAGCCCCATTGGGTTGACATTCAAAAAGGAGGTGAAGAGGAAGAGTTACACATCAACTGATGTGGGACCTGCCGGCGATGGAGACGTTCCTGGTTAACCAGGCCATTTACGGCGTGCCAGACGCCGAATACCGGCCGATAGAACGCCAATGACGCGAATGAACGAATCCCGCGAATTTTTAAGAAAAAAGATTCGCGTCATTCGCCTATTCGCGCTATTCGCGATTAAGAGGAGAGACCCACGTGAAGCTGCAACGGCACGCCGTTAACCCTGTTTTACTGCCGGATCCGCATTCAAGTTGGGAATGTTATAACGTCTTTAATCCGGCCGTTATTTATCACAACGGCCTCTTTCACATGTATTACCGTGCCCAGGGGTTAGACTGGGTCAGCCGGATTGGTTACGCAGTGAGCGAGGATGGCCTGCGTTGGAACCGGCTGCGCGAGCCGGTCCTGGCCCCAGTGGACGGCCGCGACTCGCGGGGCGTGGAAGACCCCCGGGTGACGGCGCTGGACGGCCGTTTTTACATGTGCTACACGGCTTACGGCCGGGAGTTCCTGGGCCAGGGGGAGCCGACCCATGCCGGTGGCGGTGTTACGCCGATGATTGCCGTCAGCGACAACCTGATAAGCTGGCAGCGGCTGGGAGCCATTGTCCAGGGGGAGGACAACAAAGACCACGTGCTATTTCCGCGCCGGGTAAATGGCCGTTACGCCGCCTTTCACCGTCGCTGGCCGCACGTCTGGGTGGCTTATTCGGATGACCTGGTCACCTGGCCAGCCGAAGCGATGGCCCCCATTTATGGCCCCCGGCCGGACAACGGCTGGGATAGTAAGAGCGTCGGTAGCAACGGCCCACCTATTGAGACGGCCGAGGGCTGGCTGGCGATCTACCACGGCTACGACGAAGAACACGTTTACCGCTTTGGCCTTTGCCTGCTGGACCTGGACGATCCCACCCGGGTCATTGCCCGGCCAGAGACGCCAATTTTCGAGCCGCAAGAGCTGTGGGAGTTGCGGGGCGATGTGCCTAACGTCGTCTTTTCCTGTGCCAACCCGGTGGTAGACGGCACGGTCTACGTTTTTTATGGCGGCGGTGACCACGTCATTGGCCTGGCTACCGGCCGGCTGGAAGAGCTGCTGGACTTTTGCCTGTCTGCTTCATAGCAAAAATTCCATTGACACCCGCCTGGGCGGCCGTTATACTATTCGCAATTCAATAACCACAACGACGACGGAGATAAGTACGGCTGGCCAGGTTTGCAGAGAGTTAGCGGCCGGTGTGAGCTAACAGCCCAGCAGCCGGAAATCCACTCCAAATACTGGTTACCAAAATACTGGTTGCCAGTATCGTTGCCTGCCGAGAAAGCTGATCGGCGTAAGGCAGGCCGGGTCCGTCCGTTATCGCGAAGCTGAGGCCGGTGTGTCCTGTAGAGAGGGCAGTCGGCGAATCCAGGTGGCACCACGGGCCCCCTCGTCCTGGGATGAGGGGGTTTTTTGTTGTCTGGTAAATGGCAGGAGGTGTGATGGCCATGAGTGTAATCTTGCTTCTGGTATTGGCGGTGCTTTGTGGCGGCCTTTTGTTCGTAGCCCTGCTGGCGGCCGTCTACTTTTTCTTGCGTGATCGCGAAAAGTAGCAGGTGGCAAGTAAGCAAGTAGGCAAGTGGGCAAGTGACTTGCATACTTGCATACTCGCAGACTCGCATACTTGCAAAGTGAGAGGAACGGATGATAGATATTAACCTGATTCGAGAGAAGCCTGAATGGGTCAAGGAACAAATTGCGCGGTTGAACGATACGGCGCCGATTGACGAGATCGTGGCGGCCGATACGCGGCGACGGGAGATTATCCAGGAAGTGGAAGAGCTGCGCCGGCAGCGCAACGAGACCTCGCAGCAGATCGGCCGGTGGATCGGCAGCCTGAAGAAGCTGGAGGCCGAAGTAAGTCGGGCCGAGGCCGGTCAGGAGATCGGCCGGCCGCTGGCTGCCCTGCGTGAGGAGCTGGCCGCCCTGGCGGCCAGCGCCGAGGCGGCCAAAGAAGAAACGCGTCGCATTGGCGACCGGATTACCGAATTGGACGACGAACTGCGCCAGGTAGAAGCCGAGCTGCGAGAAAAGCTGCTGTGGGTGCCGAACCTGCCCCACGAGAGCGTGCCCGATGGCCCGGATGATAGCCACAACAAGACTTACGAGCCGAAAGGCCCGCCGCTGCCGGCCTTTGATTTCGAGCCTAAGGCCCATTGGGATCTGGGGCCGGCGCTGGGCATCCTCGACTTTGAGCGGGGGGTGAAGTTGAGCGGCTCGCGCTTTTACGTGCTGAAAGGGCCGGGCGCGCGCCTGCCACGGGCCCTGATCCAGTTTATGCTGGATTACCACGTCAACCAGCACGGCTATACCGAGATTTACCCGCCCTTCATGGTCCGCTCGGAGATGTTTGTCGGCGCGGCCCAGTTGCCCAAGTTTGCCGACAACATTTACCGCGACGCCGAAGAGGATTTTATGTGGCTGGGCACGGCCGAAATTGCCCTGACCAACCTGCACCGGGACGAAATCCTGGAGGAGGCCGAGCTGCCGTTGAACTACGTGGCCTACACGCCCTGCTTCCGGCGGGAGAAGATGAGCGCCGGCCGCGACGTGCGCGGCATTAAACGTGGCCACCAGTTCGACAAGGTAGAGATGTATAAGTTCACCACCCCGGAGACCAGCTACGCGGCCCTGGACGAGCTGATCCGCCACGCCAGCGACATTTGTGAAGTGCTGGAGCTACCCTACCGGCTGGTGGAGATGGTTACCGGCGACCTGGGCTTTGCCGCGGCCAGGAAGTTTGACCTGGAGGTCTGGGCGGGGGGCTGCCGGGAGTGGCTGGAAGTCAGCTCGTGTAGCAATTGCGAGGATTTCCAGGCCCGCCGGGCCAACGTTCGTTACCGCCCGGCCGGCGGCGGCAAGGTCCGCTACGTCCACACCCTCAACGGCAGCGGCCTGGCCCTGCCCCGGGTGATGATTGCCATCATCGAAAATAACCAGCAGGCTGACGGCAGCATCGTCATCCCCAAGGCGCTGCGGCCGTATATGGGCGGAAAAGAGGTAATTGGGTAATTACCCAATTACTCAATTACCAATTACGCCCTGGTTAAGACACCCCGGTAAACGTTAAGCATCCGGTCTACGATCTTCGGCCAGGCATATTGTTGGGCGTGAGCCTGGGCCTGCCGGCCGAGCTGCCGCCGGCAGTCGTCGTCGTTGAGCAGGTTGAAGATTCGCTCGGCCAACGCTTCGGGATCGCGGGACGGGACGGTGAAGCCGTTTTCGCCGTCCCGCACAAGGAAAGCCAGGCCACCGACTTCAGAAGCAATGACCGGCGTGCCCATGGCCATCGCCTCCAGGGCGACCATGCCAAAGCTTTCGTAGTGAGAGGGCATGATGACCATTTTGGCGGCCGCGTAGTAATTAGGCAGCACGTCCTGGTCTTTGGCCCCCAGGAAGGTGACCAGGCTTTCCACGCCCAGTTCCCGGCGCATCTCTTGCAGGCGGGCCATTTCGTCGTCGGGATTTTCAGCCCAGGGATCGCCGCCGATGATGTGGACGCAGACGTTTTCCACGGTGTATGGGCAACGGAGCTGAATGAGGGCCATCGCCCGCAGCAGCGTGTCTATGCCCTTAAGCGGCTCGATCCGGCCGGCAAAGAGAATGCTTTTATAATCCGGGGGGACGCCCGCCCGTTCTCGGGCCACGGCCTTGGGAATGGGCGAGAAGCGCTCCAGGTCCACGCCGGGCGGGATAATGACAATTTTGCCGGAATCGGCCCCGTACAGCCAGTTGAGCTGGGCCTGTTCGGCCGGGGTGGCGGCAATAATCCGGTCGGCAACGGCCATGACGTGCTCTTCGCCGTCAATGCGGGACTGGGGAGCGCGTTCGGCATCGCTCTGGGCAATGCGGTTTTTCATGTGGCCCAGGGTGTGGAACATCTGGACGATGGGCAGATCAGCCTGGCCCCAGGCCTGGCGCAGCCCCTCGGCCACCAGCCCCGAGAGCCAGTAATGGCTGTGAATCAGGTCGTAGCGGGCCTGCTCGGCCTGGGCAAAGGCAAGCACGCCGTTAATGAAGTCGCCGGTGTAACGGGCGATCTGGTTGAGCGGGATCGGCTTTTCCGGCCCGGCCGGGATGTGGATCACCCGCGCGCCGTAGCCCAGGTCGTGCTTGACCTGGGGCTGGCAATCATCTTCCGAACGGGTAAAAACGTCCACCTGGATGCCATGCCGGGCCAGCTCACGGCTGAAGTCGCGCACGTACACGTTCATCCCGCCTGTCTTCTTGCCGCCCAGCGTGGCCAGGGGGCAGGTGTGCATGCTGATCATGGCTATGCGCCGGGGAAGAGTATCACTGTTCATAGGTACAGCCTGTGGAGTCGCCTATTGGGGCCTGGATAGCACCAGACGGTGGACGGTGGTGTCCTTGGCTCCAAAACGATATTTATAGATCTCATCGCCGCGCAGAAAGTCAAAGAACTGCCGGCCGGAGACAATGGCCTGCTCAATGGCCCGGGCGGTGAGGACCACGCCGGCGCTGAGGTGGCCAAAAGCGGCCGGGTCCAGGCCGGAGTTGTAGACCCAGATGCGGTTGTCGTAGTCAAAGTTGAATAGGGTGGCCGCCGGTTGGCCTTCAATCACCAGGAAAAGGAGCTGCAGCATCCCCTCGGCCAGGGCAGCATCGGCTACCTCATGGAAAACGGCTTGCCTCCCATTGTTAAGCCAGGCTTCCTTTTCCGGCGTGCTGGTTCGCAGCAGGCCTAAAAACTCCTCCACGGCGCTGTGGACGTCGTCCCCCGCTTGGACAGCAGTCATCGTGACGCCGGACTCTTCAGCCCGGCGCAGCTTGCGTCTGATCTCGTGACGCTGCTTCTTGTCTAGTTGGGCCAGGTAATCGTCAAAGGTGGCTGGTAGTTCAATGACCGGGCAGACGTCGTGGACCTCGCTGGAAAAAAGAAAGCCCCGGCTCTGGGCGAGCGGGGGCAAAATGGTGCGGGTTAGGGAGGCGGCCGGAATGTTACACAAGTCCAGGGTGGTCCAGGACGGGAAGCCGTTGCTGTCCAGACAGTTAAAAATGGCCTGCCAGGCGGGCTTGGCCCACTCAGGTGGGGCGATCAGGTCCAGGTAATCGGTCTCTTCGACGCAGCCGTTCAGGTAAAGGACGTCGTCTACCAGGTAAAATGGGGCCACAGCGACCAGCTCGCCACCGCCATCGCGCACGCCGAGGGTATACAGGTTGCCCGGCCCCAGGTGCCGCCACCAGGCCCGCTGGTAAGCCAGGCGCTGGAAGGGGGTATTGGTCATGCCCCGGCCGGCCAGCCCGTCCCATTCGGCCGCCAGGGCGGTAAAGACCTTTTCACCAATGAATAGTTGCGTTTCCACGAGGTCTCATAATAAAGCGATGAGCAATGAGCGATGAGCGATCTATCACTTTTAACTTATTGCTCATTGCTCATTGCTTACACGGCGCACACCGAGCGAATGCAATTGACCAGCTCTTTGGCCGTGAAGGGCTTGGTCAGGAATTCACTGGCTCCTACCAACATCGAACCCCACTGGTAGTCGGTGTCGCTCTGGCCGGACATCATGATAATTTTCGTCTGCGGTACGGCGCGGAGAATAGCCTGGCTGGCGGCCACACCGTCTACGCCCGGCATGTGGACGTCCATCAGGACGACGTCCGGCTCGTATAATCGAGCCATGTCCAGCGCCTGGACGCCTGTGCTGGCATGGGCTACGGCTTCCAACTCATTGTCCAATTCCAGCATCCGGTAAAGATTTTCGCGGGTCTCGTGGTGATCGTCCACGATCAGTACCTTAATCTTTTTCGTCATAGATTACCTTTTGAGCGCGGGTTTAGGTCGCAGCCATTATAGCATGGTTCTTTTTAAGCAAAGATTAAGGTTTACTAATCCCGCTCTTCGTAGACAAAGCGGCGAACCTTGGCGGCCACCTCGGCCGGGTCTACCTGGAGGCGGGCCTGGCCGGTCTCAATGGCGCAGCGAGCGACTGCCTCGGCCACGGCCGGGGCCACCGTGAAGTCAGTGCCTTTGGGGATAATCCAGTCCGGTTTGAGCTGGCGGTCGCCGACCAGGCCGGCGATGGCCCGGGCGGCGGCAATCTTCATCTCGTCGGTGATGTTGGGCACACGCGTATCCAGGGCGCCCCGGAAGATGCCGGGGAAGGCCAGAGAGTTATTGACCTGGTTGGGCAGGTCGCTCCGGCCGGTGGCCACGATGCCGGCCCCGGCCGCCAGGGCGTCGTCGGGCATAATTTCCGGGATAGGGTTGGCCAGGGCAAAGATGATCGGATCGGGGGCCATCGTCTTAATCATGCTCTGGGTGAGAACGCCGGGTACTGACAGGCCAATAAAGACATCGTGCCCCTGGACGGCCGTGGCCAGGTCGCCCTTTAGCCGCTCCGGGTTGGTAGCCTCGGCCATTTCTTCCTTGATCCAGTTCATGCCCTTCTTGCGCCCCTTGTAGATGATGCCCTGGGTGTCCAGCATGACCACGTTTTGTACGCCCATGGCCATCAGCAGCTTGGTGACGGCCACCCCGGCCGCGCCGGTGCCATTGACGGCAATGGATAAATCGCCGGGCGTCTTGCCGGTCAGCCGGCAGGCGTTGAGAATGCCGGCCAGGACGACCACGGCCGTGCCGTGCTGATCATCGTGGAAAATGGGAATGTCGGTCTGCTCGCGCAGCACCTTTTCGACGTAGAAGCAACGCGGGGCGCTGATGTCTTCCAGGTTAATGCCGCCAAAAGTTGGCTCCAGCCGCTTGACGATCTCGATAATTTCGTCCGGGTCCTGGGTATCCACACAAACCGGGAAAGCTTCCACACCGGCGAAGGTGTGAAAGAGGATGGCCTTACCTTCCATCACCGGCAGGGCGGCCCGGCCGCCGATATTGCCCAGCCCCAGGACGGCGCTGCCGTCGCTGACCACGCCGACCAGGTTGCTGCGCGCTGTCAGCTCAAAAACTTGCTGGCGGTCATCGTGGATGAGGTGGGCCGGTTCCATGGCCCCGGGGTTGAGGTAGAACAACTTGAGGATAAATTCGTCCCTGACCGGGATTTTGCTGTAAATTTCCAGCAATCCCTGGAAGCGCTCGTGCAGCTCCAGTGATTCCTCGGCTACGGTCATCGGCCGGTGGCTCTTGGGCGGCACGGGCAACTGCCCCTCGTAGACGAAGCGGCGGGTCCGCTCGGCAACCCACTCGGGAGAGACGTCCGGCCGCTTGCTTTCCTCGCGCTCAATGACTTTGGCCGCCACCGCCTGGGCCACGGCCGGAGCCACGCGGTAGTCAATGACCTTGGGGTAAATGTAATCGGCGTGCAGTTCGCCGTCTTCAATGACGCCGGCAATGGCCTCGGCGGCGGCAATCTGGGCGGCAACGCTGAAATTGCTCGCCCGCACGTCCAGCAAGCCCCGGAAAACGCCCGGCACGACGGAAGAGATGTCCATCTGGTTGGGGTAGGTGGAGTGAGCGGTGGCGACCACGGCCGCGCCCGCTTGCCGGGCCACCTGTGGTTCAATTTCAATGGGCGAGCCAAAAGTAAACAGGATCGGTGACCGGGCCATAGACTTGATCTCTTCCGGCGTGATGGTCGCGCCGCCGGCAAAACCGACGAAGGCGTCAGCCCCCTTGAGCATCTCCAGCAGGTCGCCTTTTTCGTTGTTGGGGTTGCTGACCTGGGCGATGGCCCACTTGGCCCAGTTCATATTCAGCGGCCGGTACTTGTAGACCGCTCCCTGCCGGTCGCAGACAATCACCTGCTGCGCCCCGTAGCGGTAGAGCAGGAAGGCTGTCCCCAGCCCGGCCGTGCCGGCGCCGTTGACGATAATGCGCATTTGCTTCAGCTCTTTACCCACCAGCCTGGCGGCGTTCAACAGTCCGGCCAGGACGCCGATGGCCACGCCTTCGCGGTGGTTGTTCAGGACCGGGATGTTCATCGCCTGTTCGAGCCGGCTGGTGATGGTCAGCCCGGCCGG
Organism: Chloroflexota bacterium; assembly: GCA_022616275.1. Taxonomy (GTDB): domain Bacteria; phylum Chloroflexota; class Anaerolineae; order Promineifilales; family Promineifilaceae. Next base: position 50,532 of record JAKEFB010000157.1, on the reverse strand, counting down.
GGAAGCAACGTCCTCAATGCTGATCGCGCCAAAGGTTGGCCCCAGGTGGAGCACAGTCTCAATGAACTCCTCCGGGCTACTCACTTTCAAGGCCAGGGGCAGGGCGTCCACGCCGGCAAAATTTTTCATGATCACCGCCTTGCTTTCCAGGACAGGCAGGACGGCCTCCGGGCCAATGTTGCCCAGCCCAAAGGCCGACGAACCGTCGGAGACGATGGCGATGGTGTTGCCCCGGCAGGTCACGTCGAAGGAGCGCTTGGGATTGCGGGCGATTTCCAGGCAAGGCTCGGCCACGCCTGGCGTGTAGACCAGGCTGAGAGCGGTGCTGTCCCGAACCTGGACCTTGCTGCGAACGCCGATCAGCCCGTGGTAGCGGCGGCGGTAACGGATAGCTTCTGATTCACTGTGACTGTCTGACATATTCCTCCCAAAAAAGGACTGAGTAAACTTGCAAACTCGCAAACTCGCCGACTCGCCCACTCGCCGACTCGCCGACTCGCTCACTCAACTAGCTCGCGGTCGTCGCCAACGCGGCGGGTGACGCGGATCTCGTCCAGGTGCTCCAGTAAGGCAATGGCGTATTTGCGGCTGGTGTTGAACAGGTCGCGCACCTGGGCGGCGTTGACCCGGCCGTGCCGGCGCAAGTACCCCTTCATCTGTTCCACAATCCGTTCGTACTCCTCAGTGGTGTAGACTACGTCGTCGCTGACCGGCCGCAGCCGGCCCAGGTCCAGCAGGGCAAAGTAAACGTCGTCGCCGACCTCCGCCCGGGCCTCTTTGACGCTGGGCGAATTGACGCCGGCCCGCTCGAAGCGGCGCAGCAACCGGTCAATAGCCGCCTGCTGGGTTGGCGTAAAACGCACCGCGTGGTCCGGCAGGCGGACCAGCGCCCCGCTCTCGACCAACAACCCGCCGGCGGCCGCCTGGGCCAGCAGCGGATTAAAGACGGCCGCCGGCAATTTCAGGCGGCTGCGCAGTTCCTCGCGGGACATGCCCAGGCGCAGCGGGTATTGGCGGTGAAAATCGGCTATCGCGCCGGTTAACTGCTCTTGCAGCCGCTGCAGGCCGGCCCGCGAGATGACGACCTGCTCCAGGGCGTGTACCTGGCCCTGGCCGGCCAGCTCCTGCCAGGCGGCTTCGGCCGCTTCTGGCGTGAGGCCGGAGCGCTTCAAGACGTCGGCCCGCATGGCCGGTTCCAGCCGGCGGATGGTCTGCAACAGCAGGTCGGCCGGCGTGCCCTGGGCCAGCGTTTCTAGCCGGCCGGTGACTTCCGGCCGGAAGCGGGGGTGGCGCCGGCCGGGGTGGGGGTCGAGCACCTGGCCGCCGCCCAGCGTGGCTGGCGGAGACGGCCGGCGCAGGATGAAGCGGTCGCCCCGGACGATGGCCACCGGCTGGCTGAGGGCCAGTTGCAGCCAGCCCTGCTGTCCCGGCTCAATTTGCCTGGCCCCCAGGATGCGCGTCCGGGCCACGACCTCGGCCGCGCCGGCGAACAGCTTGACCTCGACATTGTGGCCCAGCGGGCTGTCGGCGTCCGGCAGGTGGCGGTAGAGGGCGTCGCACAGGAGCGTGCCCCGCACCACCCCCGGTCCGGCCAGCACGTCGCCGCGCCGGACCTCGTCTTTATCAATGCCACTCACATTCACGGCCACCCGGCTGCCCGGCCGGGCCGCGTCCAGCTTGGTGCGGTGGGTTTGCAGACCGCGAACGCGCCCTTTCAGGCCGGCCGGCTGGATTTCGACGGCGTCGCCGGTGCGCAACTGGCCGCCGGTGAGCGTACCGGTCACTACCGTGCCAAAGCCACTCAGGCTGAAGACCCGGTCAATGGGCAGGCGGGGGCGGCCGTCGTCCGGCCGGGGTTCGACCTGGGCCAGGCGTTCCCGTAGCGTGGCTTGTAGCTCGGCCAGGCCCCGGCCGGTGCGGGCCGACACGGGCACAATGGGCGCGTCGGCCAGGGCGGTGCCGGCCAGGGCTTCGGCCACGTCCAGCGTGACCAGCTCCAGCCAGTCCGGGTCGTCCACCAGGTCTACTTTGGTCAGGGCGACCACCCCGCCGCGCACTTCCAGCAGGTCGAGAATGGCCAGGTGTTCACGGGTCTGGGGCATGACCCCCTCGTCGGCGGCGACGACGAAGAGGGCCAGGTCAATCCCGCCGACGCCGGCGAGCATGTTTTCGATAAAGTCGCGATGGCCGGGCACGTCTACAATCCCCACTTCTTCGCCGTCCAGCCTGAGCCAGGCAAAGCCCAGGTCAATGGTCATCTCCCGCTCCTTTTCCTCTTTCAGGCGGTCGGGATCAATCCCTGTCAGCGCTTTGACCAGGGTGGATTTGCCGTGGTCTACGTGGCCGGCCGTGCCGATGACGTGCATGGAGGTAACAGGGGGCAAGGGGCAGGGGGGCAAGTATGCAAGTAAGCAAGTATGCAAGTAAGCAAGTATGCAGTTAGCAAGGGCAGGTCACTCGCAAACTCGCAGACTCGCAAACTCGCAGCGACCCTTGGTCGCCACTCGCCCACTTCCATTACTCTTCCCGCACCGGCACGAGGGCCGGCTGGCGGCGGCTGTTGGGGTTTTGGGCCTGGGCTTTTTCGACCTCTTCCAGCCAGATACGGGGGAACTTTTTGACCGCCTCGGCCTGGGCGCTTTGCATCTTCATCAGTAGCTCCTTGTCCTGGTGGAGCTTTTCCGTCTTTTCTTCTAAGAGGCGCAGTTGCTCCAGGAGCTGGCGTTCCTGGCGCTGGGCGGTGGCCCAGCGCTGGTCGCGGTCTACTTCGTAGCTCTTCCAGCGCTTTTCGTGTTCCAGGAGGAAATTGTCCCACAGGGCGCGCATCCGGTTGGCTTCGACGCGGGCCATTTCCGAGGCTTCGCGTTGCTGCTGCTCGATGTGCTTTTGCCAGTCGGCCATGGTCTGGACCATCATCCTGGCTTCTTTGTATTGGTCGGAATATTTGATCCATTCCTTGGCGAAACGGTCCATTTCATTCTGGTGCTCTTCCAGGGCCCGCTTCCACTTCTCCAGGCGCTGGTTGCGCTCATATTCGCCGACTTGGATCTGCTCGCTCCAGCTCTGAATGGTGCGGCGCAGCTCGGCGGCAATGTTGGCCAGCTCCTGGACGTCGGCCTCGACCTTGGCCAGGCCGTGGCCGGTAATGTCCAGCCGGTTTTCGATTGGCTCCCAGCGCCTGCTGCTTTCCAGGAAGCTGGTCTGGATTTCGGTCAGGCTGCGGGCATTTTTTCGCTCGGCCTCTTCCAGGAAGGCCACGTCGCGGCCCCAGCCGTCGGCCTGGTTTTCCAGGACGGCCAGCTTGCCCTGCAAGACGCCGATCAGGTTGGCCAGCCGGGCCTCTTCGGCCTGGCGCAGCTCCATCTCGTTCTGCAGGCGGGGCACGGCCGGCAACTCCTTGCGGATGTCGGCAATCTCGCGAGACTGGACCTCGTGTTCCACCCGCCGCACTTTGTCCAGCTCGTCCTGTCCCTGGATGCGGCGCTGGTCGTACTGCTCAAGCAGCAGGACCATTTCATCCTTGAACTGGCGGAGTTGGGTATCCACCTGGGGCAGACGGGTCAGTTGGGCGGTCGCCTTGGCCAGCTTGTCTTCCAATTCCTGGATGCGCTGGCCCCGGGTAGCGGTCTCGCGCTCCTGGGTAGCCAGGCGCTGTTCCAGCTCGGCCAGTTTGCGGGTGGTCTTGCGCCGCTCTTCGTCCATCCACTCCAGCCGGCTGCGCAGCTCGCTGATTTCCTCGCGTGGGGGGGTGGAGTTTTTAGCCATCGAATAATCTCCTAACAAAGAGTGATGAGTGATGAGTAATGAGTTTACCTCGTGAATGACTTATCGTTGCGGCCGGGCAGGAACGTGGGCGACTGGCGGCCGGGCCTCTATCTTAGCCGGGCATTATAACGTGCCCGGTGGTAAGTGGCGAGTGGAGTTAGAGCTAGAGTAAGAGTTAGAGGTAGAGGTGGAGTAAACGGCTAGGTGGTTGGCACTGTGGCTCACTATTCCTGCCGGCGAAGCAGGTAGACGTTATCCCGTTCTCTGAAGTGCTGTTGGGCTAACCAGGCCACATAGATTGTCCCGTCCGCGCCAACGGCAATAAATGGGTCTGTATCACGGCTATCGTGCCCACTAATGCCGTTCATACTGCCCGATCCTAAAGCTACCTCTTGCCAGTCGCGGCCGTTCCACCACACGACAAATATTCCTTCTCCCCATAAGTTACTATTTTCCCAGGCCAGGTAGACTTTTCCGTCAGGGGCAGCAGCAAGGGTAGGCGAGTGGCGAGACCAATCTGCTCTTGAGGCTTCCGGATCGATGGTTTCCCATTCCAGGCTAACTGCTGACCAACGGCTAACCTTTATCACCCAATCGAAATCTTTAGAAGAGCGAGACATCCAGGCGACATAAGGGATGTCATCGGCTGATAGAACCAGAGAGAAGACCCCACCGTCACCAATTCCTGTGCCGCTGGCCAAGCCTGTGCCAATCTCTTCCCACTCTTCTCCATTCCAGTGACGTATGTAAATGAATGAACCCCCAGTACTCGAATCAACCCAGGCGATGTAAGGTGTTCCCCGGCTATCAAGGGCAATTCGTGGATCCTGGGCGTCTTGCGAACGGCTAATACCCTGCCCGTTCGCCGGATCATTGCCAACTTCCTCCCACGTTGTTCCCTGCCAACGCCGCACGTAGATTTGCTTGGAATCCGCCAGAGAATCCTGCCAGGCCACGTATACCGTGCCATCGGGCGCGACAGCCAGGGACGGATTGAAGGAGTCGCCTGGGGTGTTACTTACGCCGCCACCAGAAGCTGATCCCTGGCCAACTTCGCGCCAGTGGCCATCTTTCCGCTGCTGGATGTAGATTTCACTCTCTCCAGCGTTAGCCGTCCAGGCCAGATAGAGCGTTTGATCGGGTGCGAACGCCATGACCGGTGTCGTCGAGAAGCTGTCATCGCTACAAAAATTGCCGCCGGCCGGTTTGCAGGGGACATAGGCCCAGCTACTCCCATCCCAGTAACGCACATCAATCCAGGCGAGTTGCAAATCTCTAAGATCGTAAAGAGCCCAGGCAGCATACAGTTCGTTATGTGGAGAAATAGCTATGGATGGGTAATGGATTGGGCCAATAGGGGAGCTACTGATGCCATCGCCGCGGGCTGATCCGATGCCAACTTCCTCAAAAAACGGAGAAAATGATCGAGAAAGCCACCAGTCTAACAGTAACCATACAGCCAAGAATAAAAAGCTTGTTGCCGCCCAGGAAGTGAGAGCATTTATCACTGACAACCGTTTTCCAGGCATTGCGATTATCCTGTTGAGGTAAGTATCCCTAACCTGGCGCGAAACAATTTGAACTCTCGGAAAGTAATTTTCGGCTTGAGTGCCAGCCGAACTGCCATTCCAAGTAGCCAAAGCATGGTCATCAAACTGATAAAGAAAAATACCACAGTGAGTCTGTGCATAATTAGAGTATTATCCGGGCAACAATTAACTGCCGGAATCCTTCTTTCGCCTGATCTGTTTACGAAGCAGCCCTATCTAGAACAGAAGGCCGCAATAAAAAAGACAATTTCCATACCTTCTCCACTGGGTGCCTATTGAGCTAACTTTCCAATGTGCTGAAGCCATTTCCTCTCAATACGAGATCCGCTACAACCAGTTGCGGGAGAGTAAGCTATTAAGAATGTCACCAGTTGTGCTGTACTCCTCCCTTGTTTGTTAAGTTCAAAAGAGCGTTATGGAGACAATGAATACCCCGATAGCAAATCCGGTTACGACCCCGGCGTTTACTAACAATGGATGTTTTGCCCAGGAAGAGGGATACCTGGTCCGTAAAAAGATAGCAGCGCCGGCCGTCACGAAGGTGGTAAGAAGAACAGGCGCCGCCAGGCCCAAGAGGTTTTTATCTCTATAGAGAATAACCCACTGACTATAGGTCGAAAACAGCAGGTAGGATGCAGAATAGATGATAACCTGAAGCAGGAAACGATTAAAGTTGACCATGACCCCTCAGAACATCTCCACCTTTTAGCCTAAAAACATGGTTACTTAGCTCCCTTGGCTACCTCATTTATGACTGTTTATATAGAGCCTGGCACCATAGTTAAAGTATACAGGTTTCTTCCGGGAGATCACAACCATTTGTGACAGCCCTTGCTTTTTTGCCGCTCCCCCTTTCCCCACCAAGCGTTTATAATCCCCTCCCATGCGCATCGGCATTGACGGCCGGCTGCCCTATTACCGCATGGGCGGCATCAGCCAGTACATCCTGCACCTGTTGCCGGCGCTGGCGGCGCTGGACGGCCGCAACGAGTACACCATCTTTCACAGCCGTAAGGACGGCCGCTCCTACCTGCCGCCCCAGGCCCCGAACTTCCGGCGGCGCAACCTGTGGACGCCGGCTCATCACCGGCTGGAGCGATGGGCGCTGGCGGCCGAGTTGCTACCGCACCGGCTCGCCGTGCTCCACAGCCCCGATTTTATCCCCCCGGCCGGCGGTGCCCGGCGGCGGATTATCACCGTCCACGATTTAAACTTCCTCTATTACCCGGAGTTCCTGACGGCCGGGAGCCGCCGCTATTACCTGGGGCAAATTCACTGGGCCGTGCAGACGGCCGACCACATCTCGGCCGACAGCCACCACACCCGCCAGGACCTGATCGAGCGGCTGAACGTCCCGCCGGAAAAGGTGACGGCCATTCACCTGGCAGCCAACCCGGTCTACGCCTGCCCGCAACCGGCCGAAGCCGTGCGGCAGACGCTGGCCGCCTATAACCTGCCGGAGGGCTTTATTCTTTTCGTGGGCACGCTAGAGCCGCGCAAGAACCTGCCCACCTTGCTGCGGGCTTACGCCCAGGCCCGCCGGGAGGCGGGGGTGGACGTCCCTTTGGTGCTGGTGGGCGGCAAAGGATGGCTGTACGAGGAGATTTTCGCCGCCATTGACGAGCTGAGGCTGCGGGCGCACGTGTACCACCTGGCCGGCGTGGCCGACGAGCAACTGGCCCACCTGTACACGGCCGCCGGCCTGCTGGCTCTGCCGTCCCACTACGAAGGGTTCGGCCTGCCGGCGCTGGAGGCCATGCACTGCGGCTGCCCGGTGGTGGCCAGCAACCGGGCCTCGCTGCCGGAGGTGGTCGGGGAGGCCGGGCTGCTGCTTGAACCGGACGACGCGGCCGGCTGGGCCTGGGTGATGGCCCAACTCCTGTCCGACAGCCACCTACGCCAGACGATGCAGGAAGCCGGCCGCCGGCAGGCCGGCCGCTTCACCTGGGAAAAGACGGCCCAGGCCACGCTGGCCCTGTATGAAAGGTGAAGGTTTGACGCAAAGGCGCAAAGGTGGCAGGTGGCAGGTAGGCAAGTGGCAGGTGGCAGGTGAGCAAGGAACTTGCAGACTCGCCCACTCGCAGACTCGCAAACACGCCTACTCAGTCCTCAGTCCTCAGCACTGATTTCTCCATGTTTCATATCTTGTTGCTGACCCCGCAGTTGCCTTTTCCGCCGCAGCAGGGGACTAGTTTGCGCAATTATCACATTGTGCGCGGGCTGGCCGGCCGGCCGGCGGTGACGTTGTTGAGTTTCCGGGAAGCGGAGCAGACGGACGATCCGGCGGTGATTGCCCCGCTGCTGGAGCTGTGTGCCGCTATCCACACCGTGCCAGTCCCGCCGCGCAGCCTGGGGCAACGGCTGGCCCGGCTGCTGGCCAGCCGCCGGCCGGATATGGCTCACCGGCTGCAAAGCCCGGCTTTTGACCTGGCTTTGCGCGAATTGCTGCTGGCCCACTCTTTTGACATTGTCCAGGTGGAGGGGATTGAGCTGGCCCGGCTGATCCCGCTCATTCGCCAGCTTAGCCCGGCCAGCAAGATCGTCTTTGACGACCACAACGCCGAGACGGAGCTGCAGCGCCGCGCCTTTTGGACCGATTTGCCCAACCCGCGCCGCTGGCCGGCAGCGGCTTACTCCTGGATTCAGACCGGCCGGCTGGCCCGTTTTGAGCGGTGGGCCTGCCGGGCGGCCGACGCGGTGGTGGCCGTCAGCCAGGCCGACGCGGCCGCGCTCCAGGCCCTGGTCACCGGCCGGCCGGTGACGGTCATTCCTAACTGTATTGACGTGGCCGAGTACCGGGCGGCGCCGGCCGGAGTGGGCCCGGCCTTTGACCTGGTGTTTAGCGGCAAGATGGACTACCGGCCGAACGTAGATGCCGTGCTCTGGTTTGCCGGGGAGGTCTGGCCGCGCATCGTCCGGGAACGGCCGGAGACGACCTGGGCCATTGTTGGCCAGAAGCCGCACCCGCGCCTGGACCGGCTACGGCAGCTTGCTGGGGTGACGGTCACCGGCCGGGTGGCGCAGGTGATTCCTTACCTGGCCGGCGTAAAAGTATATGTAATGCCCTTCCGGCTGGGGAGCGGCACGCGGCTAAAGTTGATCGAGGCCATGGCCGCCGGCAAGGCCATCGTCAGCACGACCATTGGCGCGGAGGGGTTCCCGGTGACGGCCGGGCAGGAACTGCTGCTGGCGGACGAGCCGGCCGACTTTGCTACCGCCATCCTCCGCCTGCTGTCCGACCCGGCCGAACGTATACGCCTGGGATCGGCCGCCCTCACCTTTGCCCAGCAGTACGACTGGCGGCAGGTGATACCGCGCTTCGAGGAGTTGTATGGCCGGTTGTTGGAGTAGAGTTTTAAGTGGTGACAATGCCGCATGCCCTTCCATTTATCCGTTCAGTCGGTCGGTCTGAATACCTGGATTTGGTAATACCCTGCTGACCGGTAGACAAGTCCGTCAGGCCCGACATTAACCATCACCCCGCTACTATCGCTGACGGTAATCCGCCCTAGATAGTTTCCGCTCCAGTCAAACGCATGCAGATTGATGTCACTACCACCAACGTAGATACGTCGCCGTCTCTCGTCCAAAGCAATATCGTTGGGTTTCTCGTTGGACACCGGAAGAGACCACCTGGTAGATTCACCTTGCGGTGACCATACGATAACCTCCTGTAAGGCGTCGTCTAACAGCAAGAATGTCCCATCCAGTGCCACCGCTATGGCAATCGGCTCCTGTACGCCGATTTGCTCACTGCTCCATTCGGCAAGTACCCGCCCCGCTAAGTCAAACTGAGTGATCCGATCGTTACCCATATCAGCAACGTAAAGAGACTGCTCATCAGGCGCCAGGGCAATATCGGCAATCAAATTGAGTTGTCCTGTCCCCATCCCTGGTTCTCCCCATTGTGTTACAGCGTGACCATCGGCCGCAACAAGCGTCACGGTGCCCAGGCATGGATCGGCGACAAAGACCGATTGGTCGGCGAGGGCCGCAAGGAAATAATCGTCACAGGTGAATTCCTGGCCATCAATCGCCTCAAAGGTATTGAGATGCTGATCGGCTTGATCCACGTGTACCAAACGCGTTCCTGCCGGCTCCTCCCAACTACCGGTATCAACAATCCAGACATCACCTGCAGATGAAACGGAAAAAGCAACATGAGTTTCAAATTGCCCCGGTTGTAACACCGTCGTACCAAAGCTGGCCAGCTCTGTCCCTCGTTCATCATAGCGATGGATGACCCCATCCAGGCCACTCTCAAACGTGCCTTCCAAGACAACAAGTGAATCATCAATGGCAACGCTCATATTACGAATATCAAGGGACTCATCTAGCCATTGCGAGACCTGGTCTCCGTTAGCGTCAAAGTAAGCTATATTGTGATAGCCGGCCACATAAAACGCGCCGTCCGGTCGCGGCGCAATATAAGCCGGTGAATCAAATGTAAACTCCTGAATCGTTCCATCCGGCGCCTGTTTCAGGATACGATTTTGAGAGCGCGACACCGCGAAAAGATTGCCCGCCGCGTCAGTGCCTATATCCGTCACGTCTTCTAGTGGGTTGCTCTCTGGCCCATGCCAAACTTCAAGGAACGTCCCATCAGCATTCAAAACAACAATACGATTGCCCCCTCTTTCGTCGGTGTAGATTTTGTTATTGAAACCGACAGCAAGCATATCAATATGGTCGGTCGGATCCCGATACCCATCTTCAGGCTCAGGCCAATCGCTAAAAGATTGCAGTAAATTGCCGTCTGGCGTGCGAATCTCTACCGTATTACGCCACCAATTGGCAAGAACCAGATTGCCGTTCGGCAAAAACGCCATACTATGCGCGTTACTGTCAGGCACAGGCACCATTTCCAAGAGGGCGCCGTCAAGGGTAAACCGTTGCCAGCGGTCATTACCGTTGTCGGCAACAAGGATATCCCCTTGAGGCGTGCCAATAACGGCGCCGGCGTTGTAAAGTTGGCCAGGATCATCACGCCGCCCAATTGCCGTAATATATTCCAATGGTGCATACTCGCCGCCTGGTGAACGTGAGGATGGCAACGGTGTCGCAACAATTGTCGGCGTTACTTGGGGAACAGGGGCCAACTGGCCTGGACAGGCCAGGTCAACTTTAGGGGACGTTTCAAACTGAGAGAGTCGCCCCCAGCCTGTCGTTTCACTCCAGATCTCGTGGGGAAATAGCGGCCGTGCCACTACCCAGTACTTTGTTTCACCGTCGAGAAAAATTTTAGAATAGCTATCTTCAAACAGCGTGTAGACCTCAGTCGCCTCTTGACCGTCAATAACAACCTCAGTGCTATCATCAGCAAACAACTCGTTCAGACTGGGGTTTGACAGAGGCCAGATTTCATCGGAGGCGTCAGTTGGAGCCAGGTCAATTAGGAGACCGATTCGCTCTGGTTGATAGGGTTGGGCATTTGCCGGTTGAAATTCGCTTAGTAGCCGGTACGTTTCAGCCAGCGTCGGCGAAACAGGTTCGTATCCTTCATCATCATTAACTAGCGCAAATTCCAACGCATAAGCCGAGATTGAGTTCGTGCGCCATGCCTGCACGGTGATATGCGTAGTGCCGCTATCCGTGACTCCAGGCTCGACGTAGTCGCTTTGCCTGAAATCGAAAAAGCCTGCACTCTCGACCTGCAAAAGCAGATTGCACACTTCTGCAGGGGGAATCGTTGCTTGCCAGATCAGGCGTGAATCAAACTCTTGCCATTGGGTACCAAACACCCTGCCATCTGAAAAAACAAGTAAATGCGGGGTTAAGCCCCAGGCGTAATCGTATAATGTAAAGCCGGCAGTAGATTGCAAACTTATCAGTACGGGTGAGGCTTCCCATTTATATTCTTCTGGACCAGTATCACTTTCCTGTTCTGCCATTCCCTCTGACTCAGTTGGTACGGCCGCTTGGGTCGAGGTGGCCGGTGCATTTGCGCTTGTACAGGCGACGACTGAGCCAACAATGAGAAGTAGCCAGAAAAGTTTTTTCAGCTTCCCCTCAGGCAAATAACAACGAACTGTCGTAACTCTTTGATTCATCTCTGTGCTCCCAGCGACTTGTGACACTAAAGCACCTATATAATAGCATCAAATTCAATGGAACCCTAGCCCATTGCCAACCATATTGCCGTCAACAAAGAGCATTCGCCTATTCGCGCCATTCGCGTTTTAAAAGCAGTCAGGGTATCATTAAGGGCGTGCCACGAGAGGAGTGAAAAAAATGGCCGGCAATCGGAAAATTGTCTTTGTCGAAGACGAGCAAAGCATTGTGGCCTTGCTGCGGGATACGCTGCTCCCTATGGGTATTGAGGTCATTGGGGCGGCTCGCGTCGAGGAGGGGGTGGCTGCCGTTCGCCAGCACGACCCGGAACTGGTGGTCCTGGACCTGATGCTGCCGGTCCAGAGCGGCTGGGCGCTGGTGGACGAATTACGGGCCGACGAGCGCTACGCCGGCCTGCCCATTATCGTCTATACCTCGCGGGAACGGGCCGACGAAACAGCGCTGGGCGGCCGGATCAACCAGGTCCAGGAATATATCAATAAGCCCCGCTCTATCCTGGAATTACGCGACCTTATCCAGAAGTACCTACGGGAATAATCGGGTTCTTGGGGCAGCGGCTCAGCAGCTCCACGCCGGAATCGGTCACCAGCGCCAGGTCTTCAATCCGCACCCCGCCCCAATCAGGCAGGTAAACGCCAGGCTCGACAGTGACCACCGACCCGGCCGGCACCGGGCTGCCCTCATCGTCCAGCAGGTGGGACAGCCGCGGCCCCTCGTGGACGTCCAGCCCAACGCCGTGACCGAGTGAGTGGCCAAAGTTTTCGGCCTGGCCAGCGGCGGCAATGAGGTCTCGGGCTATGGCGTCGGCGGCTTTGCCCTCCATGCCGGCGTGGATCGTCTGGAGGGCCACCGTTTGGGCCTGCAGCACCAGGTTGTAGACCTGCCAGAACTTTTCGTCCGGCTCGTTGCCCAGGTAAAAGGTGCGGGTCAGGTCGCTGTTATAGCCGTCTAGCTCGGCCCCCATGTCAATGACGATTGGCTCGCCCACCTTCAACCGCCGGTTGCCCGGCCGGTGGTGGGCCAGGGCGCCGTTGGGGCCGGAGCCGACGATGACGGGAAAAGCCATGCCGCTGGCCCCGGCCTCACGCATGATCTTCTCCAGCTCCCAGGCCACTTCGCCCTCGCTCATGCCCGGCCGGATAATTTCGTTCACCTGGGACATGGCCATGTCAGTAATGGCCGCCGCGGCCCGGATGGCGGCCAGCTCAGCCTCCGTTTTGACGTGACGCATGGCTTCGACGGTGGACTCCAGCGTGACCCAGGCGACGCTCTCCAGCTTTTTGAGCAGCTCAAACTGGTTCAGGGTCACGTGCCGGCCTTCCAGACCCAACTGGGAGACGCGGCCGGCGGTCAGGAGCTGGGGGAAGGCTGCTTCGAACTTGCCCTTCAAGCGGAACAGCTCGAAATCCGGGGCTTGCCGGGCGGCCTGCTCCCAGTAGCGGAAGTCGGTGACCAGGAGGGCTTTATCGGCCGTGATCAACAGCCAGCCGGCCGAGCCGGTGAAACCACTCAACCAGCGCCGGTTGGAAGAGCTGCTGATCATCACGCCTTCGACGCCCCAATCGGCCAGCCGTTCCCGCACGGCCGCCAGTCGTTTACTGTGTTCACCTGGATTGAGTTGTTGCATATTTGCGCCTTTCTCGTCGTTTTCGGTAGGGGCACGATGAGAGTTCGGCTGCCGAACTCACGTGCCCCTACCATTGTAATCCAGGAGCCACGTCAAGTACAATAGCGGCATGGCCGACGAGAAGGTTTTGAAATATCTGCGCAAGTTGCCTCTTTTTGAGGGCTTGCCGGAGCCGGTGCTCCAGGAGCTGTCCGGGAGCGTGACGACCCACAACCTGGAAAAGGACGAACTCTTGTTTCGCCAGGGGGACCCCGGCGACGCGCTGTACATTATTCGCTACGGCTGGGTGAAGATCGTCCTCACCGACCAGGAAGGCAAAGAACTGGTCGTCAACCAGCTTGGTCCGGCCGAGATCATTGGCGAAATGGCCCTGCTCGACAAGCGGCCCCGCTCGGCCGGGGTGGTGGCCATGACGCCGGCCGAGCTATTCCGGTTGGATTACGACGATTTCCAGCGGGTGGTTGACGACCAGCCGCGTCTGGCCCTGTTGATGGCCCGCAATATGTCCGAGCGGCTCCGCTTTAATATGACTTACCTGCAAAACGCCGTTGAGTGGAGCTACCAGGTGGCCAAAGGGGATTACAGCTTTGTCATAGACGAGCTGGAGGCGGCCCACGCGACGATCATAGACAGCCGCAAGCCGGACGACGCCCGGGCCAGGGAGCTGCTGCGGGCTTTCGTGGAAATGGTCCGCGAAGTCAAGCGCCGCGAAGACGAACTGAAGCAGCAGTTGAAGGAATTTAAAATTGACGTAGACCGGGCGCAGAGCCAGCGGGAAGTGGAAGACATCACCCAGGGCACCTTTTTCCGCCGCCTGAAGTCAGCCAGTGGAAGGAGGGGGAGAGGGGGTGACAAGGAGAGGGGGTGACAAGGTGGCAGGTGTCAAGTGTCAAGTATGCAAGTAGCAAGTGAGCACGGAACTTGCAGACTTGCAAACTCGCAGACTCGCAGACTCGCACACCCCTACACCCCTACATGACGAATTTCGTCGGCCAGGATGTGGCGAAGGATGGCGATCATCGTGGCGTAGGTGGGGTCCATGCCGAAGTAGGACAGATTTTGCGAGCCGAGGTTTTTGCCTTTGCTAAAAGGGGTGTCGGAGGCGTAGTGGAGGACGCCAATCGGGAAGGGCGCGCCGTACAAGTTGACGACTTCGTCGCGAGGGAAACGCTGCGGCCGGATCATTTCGTAGATACTGCTCAAATACGGCCCGGCCTCCATCTCCATCACCGTGTACCCTTCCTGGTAAAAGACGGCCATGTACTCTTCATTTTGCAGGAAAGTGCCCAGGGCGGTGATCGCTTTCTGGTTGTCCATCACCGTGCCGTAGACCAGGTGGGGGGCCACGTCGTCGGCCGTAAAGCAGTTGTTGAACAGGTAGGTGTTGAGCGACTGCTCGTCGTGGACGACGCTGGCAATCATCACGTCGCCGATCCGGCCGTTCAAGGTGGCGGCCTTGCCCATCATGTAAACGCCCCGGAACTCGGCCACGTTGCGGACAATTTCGGAGAGCACCTGGTACGCGGCCATGCCCAGGGGAAAGTCAATGTTGACGATCAGCGCCTCGCTCCCGGATAGCGCCTCAATGCCTGGCCGGCGCAGGCGCGGGTCCAGCCAGGCCGGCCGGAGCTGATTGAGGGAGACGACCTGGACTTCAATGTCGAAGACGTGCTGGCTAGGAACGCGCCGGATGCCGGCCTGCTGCTCGTGGGCCAGGCGGCTGGCGCGGGCCTGGGGGTGGACCGTTTCGTATTTCTTCTGGGTGTAATAAAGGAAGTTCTCCCGGCTGCTGGGCACGTTCTGCTGGAGGATGTCCTGGTACTCGGTTTGCAGGTCGGCCGATCCCTGGGATTCGATAAAAGAGACCAGTTCCGCTTCGCGCTGCAGGGCGTAGCCGCTCAACAGGTTGGCCATGCTGTGGGTGTTGCTGGAGATAAAGTAGATCGGCCGGTTGGCGAACGCCACTTCCGGCAGGCTGTCCTCTACGTGCTGCCACCAGCGGTTGGTGGCCCGCTTATAGTCGGCCAGCGAGCCTGCCAGCAGGCGGACGGCCAGGGAGTGGCGGTCCTGGGCAATGGCCAACAACCGGCCGGCCATGTTGCCCTGCCAGATGCGGCGCAGCCGATCCAGGTCGTCCACAGGAATGCCGGTCCACTGAGCCAGTTGCTCCAGATCTTCCGCCTGCAAAGCGCTGCCCTGGCGCTGGCTTAGCCACTGAACCACCGGCGGCTGGTCCAGCAACTGGCGCAGCTTGCCTCGCTCAATCTGGTAGGCGGTCAGAATAGGGATGATGTCGTCAATGTCGGAGCGGCTGGCAATGTAGACGGCCAGCGTGTCCCGGCCGTCAAAAAAAGCCCGCCGTCGCCGGGCCGGGGCGCCGACCCGCTGCCAGGATTCCACGTCCGGGTAGCCGTGCTTGGCAAAGACCTGCTCCGACTGGCCCATGATCACCAGCCGGACCTGCTCCAGGCAGGCGGGCAGGCGCAGGATGGTGTAAATGAAGGCGGCCATGTCGGGCGTGGGCTCGTCCGCGGCCACGTGCAGCGCCGAGCCAATGCGAGTGTGAGCCTCGATCAGGCTCTTGATTTGCACCTCGCGGCTGCTGCGCAGCAGGGAGTAGTAGGTGCGGATGTAGAGGGCGATTTCCTCGTTGGCCCGGCTGGGAACGGTTCTAACCATGCCAGGCCCCGCTGTGGGTGACGTGAATGTGCCCGTCTCCTGGCCAGACCTGGCCGACGACGACGGCCGAAGGGCAATGGGCCTGGAAGGTGGCCACAGCCTCCGGGGCGACGGCCGCCAGCAGCCCGCCGGAAGTCTCCGGTGTCCAGAGCATCTCCTGCATCAGCGGCGTGACATTCTCGTCAAATGTCAGCCAGGGGGCAAAGTAATCGCGGTTGCGGCCCATGCCGCCGGGGAAAGCGCCGGCCTGGCCGTAGGCAACGGCCCCCGGCAGCCAGGGCAGCCGGTCCAGGAAGAGGCGGAAATTGACCAGGCCCAGGTGGGCCATTTCGTGGGCGTGGCCCAGCAGGCCAAAGCCGGTCACGTCGGTCATGCTGCGCACGCCGGCCGCTTCGGCCGCTTCGGCCGCCTGGCGGTTGAGTTGCTTCATACTGGCCACGGCCGCGGCCACGTCAACTTCGCCGGCGATCTGTTGCTTGAGGGCCGTGGTTACCACGCCGGTCCCCAGGGGCTTGGTCAGCAGCAACAGCTCCCCCGGCCGGCTACCGCCCTTGGTCTTCACCTGGGCCGGGTCAACCACGCCGGTGACGGCCAGCCCGTACTTGGGCTCCCTGTCGGTGACGCTGTGGCCGCCGGCAATCACCGCCCCGGCTTCGGCCACTTTCTCGGCGCCGCCGCGCAAAATCTGGGCCAGAATCTCTATCTCCAGATTATCGGGGAAGGCGACCAGGTTGATGGCAAAGAGAGGCCGGCCGCCCATGGCGTAGACGTCGGACAGGGCATTGGCCGCGGCAATGGCCCCGAAGTCGTGGGGATCGTCCACGACCGGGGGGAAGAAGTCGGTGGTGGTGACGATGGCCTGCCGCTCGTTGAGACGGTAGACGGCGGCGTCGTCGGCCGCGACCAGTCCAACCAACAGGTCAGGGTAATCTTCGGCTATGAATGTCTCTCGCAAGGGCTGCAGCACGTGCGCCAGCTCGGCCGGGCCGAGTTTGGACGCTCAGCCCGCGCACGAAGCCAGCGAGGTCAGCCTGATTTCGGTCATTAAAGATCCTTTAAGTTACACAGAGGAGACACAGAGGTTCACAGAGAGGGCACAGAGGGTTTTCTTTATGTCTTTTACTGTTTATCTTTGCGCCTTTGCGCCTTTGCGTCAAAAAGTGTCCTTGCCTCAAATTCTACAAAGAGTATACCGGAGGCCTATGGGTGCGCAATGGGTGGGGAGTTCGGCTGCCGAACTCAATTGACGGGCTATTTTAGGGTCACTATAATCCCTCACGATGAGGAAACGAAATCACCTCTCCCGATTTGAGGCGCTGGCCCGCCAACTGGTGGAAGGCTCCTTCAGCCGCCTCTTTGGCGGCCGGCTGGTGCCCACCGAAATTGCCACCAGGCTGGCCCACGCCCTGGAAGACAGCCAGCAGAGCGGCCAGCCGGCCAATTATTACCTCGTTCACCTGCACCCGGCCGATTACGCCGAACTCCTGGACGAAAACCCCGGCCTGGAGATGCGCCTGGCCGACTACCTGCTCCAGTTGACCCAGCAGGCCGGTCTGGCGCTGCGCGGGGCGCCGGCGGTGGAACTGGCGCCTGACGCCTCGCTCGGCCGGCAGCGGGTCCTGGTGGAAGCCGGCCAGCATAGCGACGAGGAAGAAGATGAGACCCGGGCCAGGCGAATTGACCCGGCCGCCCTGGCGCTGGAAGCCCTGGAACGGGCCGACGCCTTTTTGATCGTCGAAGGCAAGCATCACGTTTCCCTGAACCGGCCGGTGACGACCATTGGCCGGCAAACGGACAACGACATTGTCCTGGACGCGCCGGCCGTCAGCCGCCACCACGCCCAGATTCGCTGGCGTTACGGCCGCTTTGTCATTTATGACCTGGGTAGCCGGGGCGGGACGATGGTCAACGACCAACTGGTGACAGAAAGCGTGCTCCGGCCGGGCGACGTGATTACCCTGAGTACCGTGCCGCTCATCTACGGGGAAGGCGCAGCCGAAAAGGATGCGGGGGCGCGGCCGGGGCCGGCCTATAAAGGAGACGAAACGGTGCCGTTGCGCCGCGAGAACGGCGCTTGAGCCCGGCGGAAATGGACCCTGCACTTACCCTGTTCATCTTGCGCCTGGCCAGCGCAGCCCTGTTGCTGCTTTTCCTGGCGACCATTGGCTGGTTGATTTACAAGGACATGCGCCTGACGGCGGCCGAATTGGCCGCGCGCCAGCGGCAGCATGGGGCGCTGCGGGTACTGGCCGATGGGGCGGCGCCGGAAAGCAGCGAAACGTTTCCGCTCTTGCCTGTTACCAGCATCGGCCGGGCGCCGGGCAACACGCTCGTCCTGGACGACAGCTACGCCTCCAACGAGCACGCCCTCATCTCGCTGCGCGGCAACCAGTGGTGGCTGGAAGACCTGGGCAGCCGCAACGGCACGCTGCTCAACGACCTGCCGCTGGACGGCGCGGCCGTGGTAACGGCCGGGGACGTAATTACCATTGGCGCTACCCGGCTGAAGATTGAATTTTAGCGGGGGCAGGGGGCAGAGGGGAGGGGGAGAGGGGGTGATAAGGTGAAAACCGCTCTTCGAACGGGATGAATTCACGGGTGAAACTCACTCTCTCATTTTGTGACCGTGCTGAGTGTATCCTATTCTAAAGTCCAGTTTCGTGAACAAGGGACAGGCGTTATACTTGAACTGATATGGTAAGCGGAGGAAACCATGACTGTTTTTACCTCAGCCGAAATTGCCTATCTGAAGAGCCAGCTTCTGGGCCGCCTGGCCACAGTTGGCCCAAGCGGCCAGCCGCACGTGGTCCCGGTCGGGTTCCGCTACAATCCTGACCTGGACACCATTGACATCGGCGGTCACGCCTTTGCCCGGCGGAAGAAATTCCGCGATGTCCAGCGCCACCCGCAGGTGGCCTTTGTCATTGACGATTTGCCTTCCGTCAATCCCTGGCGGGCGCGCGGGATTGAGATCCGGGGTGAGGCCGAAATTTTAGACACGGGCGGCGAAACAATCGGGCCGGGTTTTGATCCGGAGATGTTCCGTATCCGGCCGGAGCGGATCGTCAGTTGGGGGATCGAGGGGACGGGCTTCGCGCCCAATGCTCGTTCCGTTCCCGGTAAAGATTAATCGTGGAAATAACCTCCCGGAGGTTAATGCTTACTGCCGACCTCTGGCGCCAAACCCCCGGGAGGTTACTTTTAATAAAAGGACAAGCGACAGATGGACCTGGGACTGAAGGACAAAATTGCGCTGGTGGCTGCCTCTAGCCGGGGGCTGGGCCTGGCGGCGGCGCTGGAGTTGGCCAGGGAAGGGGCCAAAGTGGTCATTTCCGGCCGGGACGACGACCGGCTGGAAGAGGCCCGGCAGCAACTGTTTGACGCGGTAGGACCGGGCGCGGCCGTGGCCGCCCTGCGGGCCGACGTGGCCGTCCGGGAAGAAGCCGAAAGGCTGGTCGAGCAGGCGGCAGCCACCTTTGGCGGCCTGGACATCCTGATTACCAACGCCGGCGGCCCGCCCGGTGGCACCTTTGACACGCTGGACCTGGACGCCTGGGAAAAGGGCGTCCGGTTGACCTTGATGAGCGCCGTCTACCTCATCCGTGCTGCCCTGCCGCACCTGCGCCACAGCCAGGCGGCCAGCATCCTGACCGTGACCAGTGTCTCGGTCAAACAGCCCATTCCCAACTTGTTCCTATCCAACGCCATCCGGCCGGCCGTGGCTGGGCTGACCAAGTCGCTGTCCCAGGAGCTAGGACCGGAGGGTATCCGTGTGAACTCCATCTTGCCCGGCTGGACGGCGACCGAGCGGGTGGAAGAGATCATGACCTACAACGCCGGCCGCAACCAGACGACGATTGGCGAAGAAAAGGCCAAAGTGACGGCCGCCGTGCCCCTGGGACGGATGGGCCGGCCGGAGGAGTTCGGTAAAGTAGCCGCTTTCCTCGTCTCCCCGGCCGCCAGCTACGTGACCGGGGTGATGTTGCTGGTAGATGGCGGGCGATATAGCGGCCTACTGTAGGAATTGCCTGGAGATATTTTGTGGTTTAAGTAATTGGGTAATTGGGTAATTAGGTAATTGGCAAAGCTAATTACTTAATTACTTAATTACTTGATTACTGAACTCAAGGAGTTCAGTATGTGGCAAGGTGGTAGTGGTTGGTGGGCTTATTTAAGCCACGACGAGAAGCAGGACCGGCCGAAGGTCTCCCGCTCGCTGCTGTGGCGAGTCTGGGAGTTTTCCCGGCCGCAGCGCTGGCGGGTGCTGGGGCTGCTGTTGACTATCTTTCTGATTTCCGGCGTGTCGCTCATTTCGCCCCTGCTCTTTCGCGACCTGATTGACAACGCCCTGCCCAACCGGGACGTCGGGCGGCTGAACCTGCTGGCGCTGGGAATGATTGCCATTCCCCTGGTGAACGGCCTGATCGGTGTCTGGCAGCGCCGGTTGAGCGCCCAGGTGGGCGAGGGCATGATTTACGACCTGCGCCGGGCGCTGTACGAGCACATGCAACGGATGTCGCTGCGCTTTTTCACCAAGACCCGCACCGGCGAGCTGATGTCCCGGCTAAATAACGACGTGGTCGGCGCGCAGCGAGCGGTGACTGGGACCTTGGTCAGCATTATTTCCAACGTCGTGTCGCTGGTCTCCACCCTGGCCATTATGTTGGCCCTGGAATGGCGCCTGACGCTGCTGGGCCTGGTTATCCTGCCCCTGTTCATTATCCCGGCCCGCCGGGTCGGCCGGGTGCTGCGGGACATCCGCCGCCGCTCGATGGAGTTGAACGCCGAGATGAACGCCAGCATGAACGAGACGCTAAACGTCAGCGGGGCCTTGCTGGTCAAGTTGTTCGGCCGGGAGAAGCACGAAATCGGCCGTTTTGCGCAACATGCCGCCGGGGTGCGGGACAATGGCGTTCAGTCGGCCGTCGTCAGCCAGTGGTTTTTCCTCTCCTTGAGCATCGTCAGCGCCATCGGCACGGCCCTGGTCTTCTGGGTTGGCGGCCACCTGGTCCTGGCCGACCGCTTTACTGTCGGGACCATCGTCGCCTTTGGCGCCTACCTGACCCAACTGTACGGGCCGTTGATGTCGTTGACCAACGCGCCGGTGGAATTTGCCCAGAGCATGGTCAGCTTTGAGCGGGTCTTTGAGGCCCTGGACATTCCCATAGAAATCCAGGAGAAGCCCGGGGCCCGATCCCTGGGGCAGGTCCAGGGGCGGATCGAGTTTGACAACGTCTCCTTCAGTTACCTGGAAGAGGACGAAGACCGGCCGATGGGCCTGACCGAAGTAACCCGCATGTGGGGTGGGGACCGGATAGCGCTGCTGAAGCGCGGCCGGCAAAAGGAGGGCAATGGCCAGGAACCGGACGGCCAGGAATCGAGCGATGGCCAGTCTGCCCCGCCGGAGCGGCGTTGGGCGCTACGGGACGTCAGCTTTACCATTGAACCCGGCCAACTGGCGGCCCTGGTCGGGCCAAGTGGGGCGGGGAAGACGTCCATTACCTACCTGATTCCCCGCCTCTATGACCCGACGGAGGGCCGGGGGCTGCTGGACGGCCACGACCTGCGTGATGTGACCCTGGACTCCCTGTCCGAGAACATCGGCATGGTCACCCAGGACACCTATCTCTTCTACGACACGATTCGGGCCAACCTGCTCTACGCCCGGCCGGAGGCGACCCAGGCTGAAGTGGTGGCCGCGGCTCAGGCGGCCAACATTCACGATTTCGTCGTGGGGCTGCCGGACGGCTACGACACCGTGGTCGGCGAGCGGGGCTACCGGTTGAGCGGCGGCGAGCGGCAGCGCATGGCCATTGCCCGAGTCATTTTGAAAGACCCGCGTATCCTGGTCCTGGACGAAGCTACGTCCCACCTGGACTCGTTGTCCGAGGCCCTGATCCAGGAAGCGCTCAGCCGGGTGATGCGGGGACGGACCAGCCTGGTCATTGCCCACCGCCTGTCCACTATTCTGGCGGCCGACAAGATCCTGGTTATGGACCGCGGCCGGCTGGTGGAGACGGGCACTCATGCCGAGTTGCTGGCCCAGGGTGGGCTGTACGCCACCCTCTACGAGACCCAATTCCGGGTGGTGACGGCCGAAGCATCGTAAGACCCCGCAGGTCTCCAAGGGCACGTTTCGTGCCCCGGGCACGGAACGCGCCCCGACCTGCGGGGTCTGGGATTAGCAGGAGAATCTATGGCGCGTGGTGACCCCCGGGTCCAGTATGACCGTATTTACATCTTGTTGCCGCCCACGGCCGATAGGGAGTGGGCGCTGGCGGCTGTGGATGCGAGCTGGCAGTTCCGGCGGACGATTGGCGGCAGCGCCGACGACGCCGGTGTCGGCAACCTGGATCGGCGTAAGGTCATTGCCGTCAACCCCGAGGCCTGGGGGCCGGGCGACGACGGCCATGGCTTGGCGGGTTTCTTCCAGACGCACTACCCGGGAGTGGAGTTCGAGCCGGTGGCAGCCCGCACGGCCGAGGAGGTCCGGCGCGACCTGAGCGCCGTCGCCGTCAAACCCGTCACGGTCACGACGCCGCCGTCCCCCACCCGCGGCCGGCCGCGCGTGCCCTACGAGCGCATCTACATCCTCTTGCCCCCGGACGCCGACAAGCCCTGGGCCAAAGCAGTCGTCGAGGCGACCTGGGACACCCAACGCCTGACGCTGGGCAACAGTGCCGACGATGCCGGCATTGGCGACCTGGACGTCCGCCGGGTGATTGCCGTGAACCCCTACGCCTGGGGGCCAGGCGACGACGGGACCGACCTGGAGGGCTTTTTCCGGCGCCATTACCCTGGCGTGGCCTTCCAACCAGTTCTGGCGGCCACACCCGAGGAACTCAGACTGCGGCTGGGCGGCCAGGCCGAGCAATTTACCCCTTTAGGTATCCACGATGTGCCGGACGGCAACGGGCCGGGGCCGGGCTGCCGCTGGATGATGAATAACGGTGTGCCTGGTTGGGCGTACGTTGTCGTCTTTATCCGCGACCAACCGCTGCCCCTCAACTATTCGGCCGCGGCCGCCGCCGGGCTGAAGGTCGTGGTCAACCTGCGTTACTCCTGGTCCACCGACCTGGGTGGGCAGGGCACGCTGCCGCCGGCCGGGGAGGCCGAGACGCGCTTTGTCGCCGCCTGCCGCCAGACCGTCCAGCAGAGCCAGGGAATTTGGGGCTGGACGGTGGGCAACGAGCCGAACAACCCACGCGAATGGCCGGGCGGCGGCCTGACGCCGGAGCGGGTGGCGGCCGTTTACAATCAAATCCGGGCCGGCCTGGGCGCCCGCTTTGCCCCGGCCCCGGTAGACCCCTTCTTCGGCCCCGGTTCGGATAATCGCAATTGGTTCCGCCGCATCTGGGCCAACGTGACCGGGGCCGAGTTTGTGGACCTGCATGGCTATGTGCGCGGCCCCAATCACCTCCTCTGCTGGTCGGAGTTCAAATTCCAAAATGCGCCCCTCACCTGGCAATATCTTAACTTTTCGGGCTGCTGCCGTACCCTGATGGCCGAGCTGCCCGGCAGTTACCGGGTGCGGCCGGTGTTGATTTCCGAGTTCAACCACCTCTGGAAGTTTGACAATGGGCCGGCTGGCTGGGTGGACGACAAAGGGCCGATGGTGGTCCGGGCGGCCGTGGAAGCCGTCCGGGGCTGGAATAACCAGGGCGGGCAGCAGGTGGCGGGGCTGGTCTTGTACCGTTGGGCCGGCGACGAGTGGGCGCTCAAGGACATGAACCGGATCAAGGCCGAGCTGGCCCGGCTGAACCGCGACGGGCCGTTCCCTCGCTTTGTTTACCCGATCCGCGGCCGGCCGCTCCAGATCAACGGCCACTTCGGCATCCAGCGCGACTACGGCTTGCACGAGGGGATTGACCTCTTTGCCCTGACCGGCGAACTCATTGTGCCGGTGATGGACGGGGTGGTGGACCGGGTGCGGGACATTGGCAGCCTGGGGTACGGCCGGTACGTGCGGGTGGACCACCAGAACGGCTACGTGAGCTGGTACGGCCACCTGGACCAGTTTGCGCCGGACATCCAGGTGGGCAGCCAGGTCGTTGCCGGCCAGACGGTTCTGGGGCTGGCCGGCAGCACCGGCAACAGTACCGGCCCGCACCTGCACCTGACGGTGCAGCGGCCGGGCATCGGCTTGAGCGGCTTCGTCGAGCCAGACGTGGTGGACCCTTTGCCGTTTTTGGTCTAATAGGACGCAGGTGAACGCTGATCGGCGCTGATTATGAGCCGGGGCGTTGTTGGTAAGCCTCGCTCAGGGCGGCCAGGGCTTCTTTTTCGGCCTGGTGGATGGCGACGAGGTGTTCCTGGAGGCCGGCGAAGAGCTGCTGCACGCCTTTGTCGTCCAGGGGGAAGTCCCGTTTTAATGCGGCGTCCAGCTCGTTGATCCGGCCGCTGATGGCGGCAATGCCGTCAAAGGCGTCCCTGCCCTGCTCAATCAATAGTTCGTAGCGCCGGGTGAGCAGTTCTTTCGTCTCCCGGAAGACCGGGACTTCATCGGGCAGGGTGGCCTGGGCCAGGGCCGACCACCGGCCGGCCACCCCGCGATATTGGTTGGCCGCCTGGCGAAGTTCCGGCCGGTTGGCGACGTCGCCGGCCTCGACCAGGAAGCTGGCGTAGAGATCGCGTAGCCCGCCACCCCCCGTTTGCCCCAGTTCTATCCCCTCGAAAATAGATTTCAAGGTCGTGTACAGCCCCACCCGGTTCTTGAAGACTACTGGCCAGCCTTTCTGGTTCCTGGTGTCTGTCAGCAGTCTGGCCCACTTGAGGATGACCGGCAGGGCAAAGGTGGTCGAAGAGCCGCCCAGGTATTCCAGGCAGTCGCCAATGCCGTTCCAAATGGCCGTTTCCAGGTCAAAAGGCTCGCCCGGTTCCAGTAGCAGCAAGCGGTTCTTATAGGAAGCGATCCGCGCCCTGGCTGCGGCCAGCGCTTCGGCTTCGACGGTCAGCGGCCGTTGCGAGCGGTCGTCGAGCGTGGCGCAGCCGTCTTCCAGGCCGGCCACGGTGACGACGTGGCCCAGGCAGCCGTCATACAGGGCCGGCAGGTGAAAATAGGGCAGGTTAGCCGGGTCCACCCAGGCGGTGGCCGGCTGGCCGGCCTGGAGCGCTTCCCGGAGCTGGGCGCCGGCCGCCTTCATGCCGCCGGTCTCTTTGACGACGGCCTTCATTCCGGCGCGCCGGGCGAGGCCGGTCATGTATTCCACCGGGTAATTCCACTTGTAGCCGAAGGCCAGCACCAGGATGGCCGTTTCGTGGGCCTTAAATTCCCACAGGATGTAGCCGATGCCCAGGCCACCGCCAATACCCAGGAGCATGGCCTCGGAAAAGGGCCGGCCCGTGTGTGGGGCGACCACGCCTTTCGCGGCCAGGATGTTTTTAATGGCCGCCGTTTCCGGGTGGCGGCCGCCAAATTGGCGATAAGTGGTGATCATCATAGGACCTCCTTCAGAAAGTGATGAGTAATGAGTGATGAGTGATGAGTTTGCGAGTCTGCAAGTCTGCAAGTTCCTTACCCACCTGCCACCTGCACACTTGCCCCCTGCCACTTGCACACTTGCCCCCTGTCCCCTGTTCCCTATTCCCTGTCACCTCTTGCGCACGGGGATGTAGATGTCGGTGTGGTTGAGTTCGTAGTCGGGGTCGAGGTGGGTGGTGCAGTAGATCTCGACGGCCGGCAGGCCGATGATGTCATATTCCTCCAACTGGCTGAGGCGCTGGAAAATGGTGTGGTAGGCCTGTTCCAGCGTCCGGCCGTAGGGACCGATGTAAGTGGTGACGGCGTAGTAGCCCGGTGGAATGACCTGGGTGCCGATGTCGCCCTCCGCTTGAGCGCCGGCCGGCACTTCCAGGCAGGCGTCAAAGCGGAGCCTGTCGGCCGGGGTAGTGGCCGGGCTATCGTGGCCGATGCCGATAAGCAGGTTGTCGCCGTGGTACAGGCCGCGCGATTCGGCCCAGGTAATCAGGGTGTCGAACAGGTGGACGCCAACGGCCAGGTACGGGCCGGTGTGGCGCAAATAGGCCACCGAAATGGGGTGCAGCTTGCGCACCCGGACCTGGGACAATTCGTAGTGGATGGCATACTGGTTTAGCGACTGGCCCCGGCCGGGTTGGGGAGCACGCAGGTGGCCGTGGGCGTCGCGAAATTCCTGGGGCGTTGTCCCAGACCAGCGCTTGAACGCCCGGCTGAACGTCTCGTGCGAGTGAAAGCCGACACCCAGGGCCACGTCAAGAATGGAGGCGTCCTGGATTTTCAACTGGTACGCTGCCCGCTCCAGGCGCAGCCGCTGGGTGTATTGCTTCAGCGTTTCGCCGACGGCCGCCTGAAAAATGCGGTGGAAGTGGTAGGGAGACATATCGGCCTGGCGAGCTACGCTTTCCAGGGAAAGGTCGCTGTCCAGGTGAGTCTGGAGGTAGACCAGTACCGGTAGCAGCAGTTCGGAATAGCCAAAGTCTGGGTTATCTGACACGGTCGTAAGTATAACCAATGCAGCCGGCCATTGCTTGACGTTTCTTGCGCTGTGGAACAAATGTTTGGGTGCGGCGTGACGGAAAAGGTGAGGCGTGGTACAAACGGGTTTGACGACAGACGACGGACGACGGACGATTTGGCCAATCGTGCCACACGCCTGTAACGCGATTTGGCAAATCGCGCCACATTTACATGACACCTGACACGGAAAAACGTGACACTTTACCGGTCGGCAAATTACCGGCCGATCTACTGGCCAAGCTCCTGGCCCAGGCGCCGGTGGACGACCCGCGCGTCCTGGTCAAGCCTGGCCCGGGGCTGGACTGCGCCGTCGTCGAATACGGCGACGTATGCCTGGTCTACAAGTCGGACCCGATTACTTTTGCCACCGATGAAATCGGCTGGTACCTGGTCCAGGTGAACGCCAACGACATTGCTACCACCGGGGCCGCGCCGCGCTGGCTGCTGGTGACGTTACTGTTGCCGGAGGGACAGACGACGGCCGCACTGGTCGAGCAAATCGGCCGGCAAATTTACGACGCCTGCCGGGCGCTAGGCCTGGCCGTGATTGGTGGGCATACGGAAATCACCTATGGCCTGGATCGGCCGGTGGTCGTGGGAACGATGGTTGGCGAGGTAGAGCGGCAGCGCCTGGTGACGCCGCAGGGGGCCAGGCCGGGCGACCGCCTGTTGTTGACCAAGGGCGTTCCCATTGAGGCCACGGCCATCCTGGCCCGGGAGTTTGCCGGCCGGCTGGCCGGGGCTTTCAGCCCGGCCGAGATAGCCGAGGCCCAGGCTTTCCTGACCGACCCCGGCATTAGCGTGCTGCCAGAGGCGCAAACAGCCGCGCAGGCCGGCCGGGTGACGGCCATGCACGACCCGACGGAGGGCGGGCTGGTCGGCGCGCTGTGGGAGCTGGCCGAAGCCAGCGGCCGGTCGCTGGTGGTGGACCGGGCGGCCGTCCCCATCCCGCCGCTTTCGGCCCGGCTGTGCCGCTTCCTGGGGCTGGACCCGCTGGCGGCTATTGCTTCGGGGGCCTTGCTGCTGGCCGTGGCCGCCGGAGACGCGCCGGCCGTGCGCCAGGCTATTGAAACCGGGGGGATCGTCTGCGCCGAGATTGGGCGGGTCGAGGCGGGGCCGCCGGCGGTGTGGTTTGAGCAGGCCGGGGAGCGGGAGCAGGTTATCCGGCCGGAACGCGATGAAATTGCCCGCCTCTTTGCTGGCAGACCGAAATAACCTCCCGGAGGTTAATGCCTGCTGCCAACCTCTGGTGTTAAACCTCCGGGAGGTTATCGAACGCTAATTATTGACAAGGTGGCAAGGTGACAAGGTGAAGAGGCGTAATCTTTTAGCGACGGCGAGCAGGGTTGCCGGATATTTTCCTCGATCGGTTTACTATTTGCGTCGCTTTGGTCGCCACAAGGCGGCCAACGCCCTACTGGCTGAGGCCGAGCGCCTGGCCAGGCGCACCCGGTTACGCAGCAAGCCTTATTGGTACTACATTGACCCGTGCGACGTTTGCAACCTTCGTTGTCCTCTCTGCGCCACGGGAAATGGCCTGAAGCAGAACGCCAGGGGGATGATGAAGCTGCAGGACTACCGGCGCATTCTGGAGAAAGTCCACCGGTACGCCATCAGGATTCAACTGTATAGCTGGGGAGAGCCGTTGCTCAACAAAGAGATTTTTGACCTTATCCACCTGACCCGCCGGTATGGCATTGCCCATGCCTTAAGCTCGAACCTGAATGTCGAAAAAGAGCATCTGGGCGATTTGTTGGTTGAATCGGGCCTGGACAGGTTGATTGTTTCCCTGGATGGCGTTACCCAAGAGGTATACCAGCAGTACCGGGTTAGGGGTGATATTGGGCTGGTTTTCCGCAATCTGCGCGCTATTGTCGAAGCCCGGCGGCGCTTGCAGAGTAGGACACCGATCGTCGAGTGGCAGTTTATTGTCTTCCGGCATAATGAGCACGAGATGAAGCCGGCCCAGAGGCTGGCCGGGGAGTTGGGCATCGAATTTCGCCCGGTTTTCCCTGTTTTGCCACGAGAGAGGTATAGCCTGATCGCCAGCCCTGAACAAACCGCGGCCGAAACCGAGTGGATGCCTCTAAACCGCGCTTTCTGGCAAATGAACCCGGCCGTCATGCGGCGTGATGGCTTCTTATTTGAACAGGCCTGCTCCTTTTTGTACCGGACGATGTTCGTCAACCCCAAGGGAGGCGTAACGCCCTGTTGTTTTGCTTACCAGGAGCGGGACGAGTTTGGCTGCTTGCTGCACGACGACCTGGAGACAGTCTGGAATAGCCACAGTTACCAGAAATCGCGAGCGCTGTTTGCCCGGAAGCCTATCGCTGCAGCCCACACGCTTTGTGACGGCTGTTTTATTTATAAGCGTCCAGTTGTACGATGAATTACTGGCAGGGAAAGAAGGTGCGCTTGCGAGGCATCGAGCCGGCCGACGCCGGGCATTTCATTCGCTGGAACCTGGACAGCGAGCGTGCCCGCTACCTTGATTTCGTCTGGCCGCCTATTTCCGACGCGGCCGTTCGGGCCTGGGCGGAGGAGAAGTCGCAACAGAAGCTCACCGGCGATGCTTTTCACTGGGTGATTGAGAGTGAGAACGGCGAGCCGGCCGGTTCGATCAGCACCCACGACTGTAATCCCCGCTACGGCACGTTTAGCTATGGGGTGGACGTTGCGCCGGAGCACCGGGCAAAAGCTACGCCGGCGAGGCCATTTTGCTGGTGTTGGGCTATTACTTTAGGGAGTTACGCTACCAGAAAGTGACCGTGCCGGTCTATGCCGACAACGCGGCCTCTATCAGGCTACACGAGAAGCTTGGCTTCCAGCGAGAGGGCGTCCATCGCCGGATGTTCTTCACCCAGGGGCGCTTTGTGGACGTTATCCGGTTTGGTATGACGGTGGAGGAGTTTGAGGAACACAATGGGCTACAACGGTCCTGAATTTTTCGATGACGAGGCGGTCTTCGCGACCTACGTGGCCAGGCGGGCCGAGGCGGCCAACGCCGTTGATACGCTGGAGAAGCCGGTCTTTGACGGGCTGGCCGGGGAGCTGGCCGGTCTGCGCATTCTCGATCTGGGCTGCG
Source organism: Chloroflexota bacterium (assembly GCA_022616275.1). Classification (GTDB taxonomy): domain Bacteria; phylum Chloroflexota; class Anaerolineae; order Promineifilales; family Promineifilaceae. The sequence goes on along the minus strand of JAKEFB010000157.1, from coordinate 21,259 downwards.
GCGGAGCCGGCTTCGGCCGCGAGGCGCTGGCCAAAGGCTGCCGTTCCTACCTGGGCGTCGAAGGCTCGCATAAGATGGTCGAGCTGGCCCGGGCCACCCTGGCCGGCACGGCCGGCGAGGTGGTCCACGATCAGATGGAAACGTGGTCTTACCCGGCGCAGCGCTTTGACCTGGTCACGTCCCGGCTGGCCCTGCACTACGTCGCGGAAATTGGCCCTATTTTTGGCCACGTTTACCAGGCCCTGGTAGCCGGCGGCCGGTTCATTTTCTCCGTCGAGCACCCGGTCATTACCTCCTGTGATCGCGCCTGGGCGGCCGGCGGCGCGCGGCAAGAGTGGATCGTGGATGACTACTTTGAGACAGGCCGGCGGGTCACCACCTGGCTGGGTGGGGAGGTGGTCAAATACCACCGGACGGTGGAGGACTACTTTATGGCCCTGCGCTCGGCCGGTTTCCGGGTGGACAAATTGCGCGAGTCGCGGCCGCAGCGGGCGCTGTTTGCCGACGAGGCAACCTATAACCGCCGGAAGCGGATCCCGTTGATGTTGTTCCTTTCAGCCAGTAAACATGAGTAGAGCAGAGAGGCGGGCCACGATGATTGGGGCGACGGCCATCCTGACGTGGGCCACGCTGGCCTCGCTGACGGCGTTGAGCGGATCGCTGCCGCCCTTCCAGTTGACGGCCATGTCTTTTGCCCTGGCCTTTCTCATTGGCCTGCTCTTGTGGTGGCGGCAGGGCGGCCGGGTGCGCGACCATTTACGGCTGCCGAGGCGGGTCTGGCTGCTGGGAATTTATGGCCTCTTTGGCTACCACTTTCTGTACTTTATGGCCCTGCGCAACGCCCCGGCCGTGGAGGCCAGCCTGATCGCCTACTTGTGGCCGCTGCTCATCGTCGTCTTTTCGGCCCTGCTGCCCGGCGAAAGGCTGCGCTGTTTTCACCTCGTGGGCGCGACCGTTAGCTTTCTGGGCGCGGTCTTGCTGGTGACCAAAGGGGAGCGGCTGGCCTTCGACGCCCGCTACGGGCTGGGCTACCTGCTGGCCATTGGCTGCGCCCTGACCTGGTCCAGCTACTCCCTCCTCTCCCGCTTTTTCGGGGCCGTTCCCACCAGCGCCGTGGCCGGCTTTTGCGGCGTGACCGCCGGGCTGGCGGCGATCTCCCACCTGGTGCTGGAAACGACGGTCTGGCCGGGCGGCCGGGAGTGGCTGGCCGTTTTGGGGCTGGGGCTGGGGCCGGTCGGCGCCGCCTTTTACACCTGGGACTACGGGGTGAAGCGGGGCAATATCCGGACGCTGGGCGCCTTTTCCTACGCCGCTCCGCTGCTATCTACGCTTTTACTCGTGCTCCTGGGGCTGGCCGAAGCAACCTGGATAGTGGCCGCCGCGGCGCTGCTCATTGTCGGCGGGGCGCTGCTGGCGGCCGGGGGCGGGGGAGAGAGGGAGACAAGGTGACAAGGTGACAGGTGACAAGGTGACGGGGTGACTTCATACTCCTCAATCACCTGAAAATCCGCAAAAGTAAATCCATTCGGGTTCTCCATCTTTGTAAACAATGACGTATGTCGCTTCCCATCGACTACGCAGATCCATCAGCACATTTTCTTGACTCTTAATCATCTCCTCTGTTGGTTTGTCTGTGCCAAATAGATTTAATAGCTCCTGCTCGGAAAGGGGAGCAGCCAACCCAAAGCCAGGTTTAGGCGAAATACCGTTTATATCAAGGATAGAATGAGAGCCATTTTCCCGATTGACGGCTAATAGCTCCCTGATTTGTTCCTCAATGGTTGTAGGTTCAGGTAGGGATTTGAGTTGCTTGAAGTGAGTGAGGTACTCCTCAAACAAAGACTCTTCACTATCGGATCTGGGGTTGGTGTTCTCAAGCACCAGGAGTTCCTTTACAAGATAGTCCATTAGTTCTGCTTTGGTGTAAATTGAGAGGTAGTCACCAGCCTTGAAAACACGTTCTTTAAGTTGTTGCAGCGCTTTGCTGATGTCGGGATCAAAAGGAATATAATAAGCCCAACCCGATGCGCCCATTCTATTCTTCTCCTAAATAAAGTAACAAGTGAAAGGATGGTTAACCGTCACTCAAAGTCGTAGTCAAGCGTTACGGGGTGGCGCTCTTCGTGGCCGGCGTCGAACTTGCCCTGGCCGCGCAGGCCGTGTAGCTCCCCGGTGGCCGAGCCTGGGATGACAGACCAGGTGGACTTGGCCAGACCACCTTCAAATATCCCGCTATGTTGGAGCACGCAGCTCCCCGACCGCTCGCCGATGCGGCCGGTGATCCGCTCCAGGCCAATGAAGCCGGCCGTGCCGTCGTCGAGGTAGACCAGCAAGTACTCCAGCGTTCCCTCTCCCTCAATGTCCCCCTGGTAAGCTTTGGTCACGCTGGCGCGGGTAAGCTTTGGCCCGCCCTCCATTTCGTTGGTGGGTTTTTCATCCCAACTCCTTATTTCAAATGTGGCTGTTGCCTGGGTCGTCATGTTAGCTCCTTTCCATTGGGCCTGGCAGGCCTTGTTGTCTCGTTTGGCCACCAAGCGCCTGCAATAACATGTTCAAGTGCCGGGATTATATAGAACAAGGGTTCTGGGGTCAACGGGTGCTGACTTGAAGGTTGAGCGCCGTTCAGCCTTTGCGAGCCAGCAGGAAGCGCGCACCCGGTCCGGCAAAGAGCGGAACGTGTTCCTCCGGGACGCCCGCCTCGCGCGCGAACGGCTCGAGGTCCTGCCGCACCACGCGGACCTCCGCCAAGCCAGCCTCAACGGCCAGCCGCTGGAGGTCGTCGTCATCGTAGAAGCGCAAGCGGGAGGCCATTGGTTCGGGCGCGGCCAGCGTTCCTCGCTCCTCGGGGTCGCTGCCCAGGACCACGAGCCGGCCACCGGCCACGAGCACGCGCCGGATCTCCCCCAGGGCGGCGACTGGATCGGGCAGGAAGCCGAGGACGCCGGTCATGGCCGCGCACGTAAAAGTGGCGTCGGGGAATGGTAAGCTATCGGCCTTGGCTTGCCGGATCTCCAGCCGGCCCTCGGCCACCGCCTCGTGGTTGACTTCCCTGGCGAGTTGGACCATGTCCGGGCTGTGGTCCACTGCGGCGGCGCGGCAACCGCTGCGCAGCGCGTCCTTGAGGAGCGCGCCGCCCCCGCAGCCCACCTCGACCAGGTAATCGGCCGGGGTCAAGGCCAGTTCAGCCAGGATGACGCGGAAGTTGGGGTAGTGGTAAACGGGGTCACGGTAGACGGCGCGCGATTGCGGGCCTGACGGGCGGCGCGCCCAGCGGTCGGTGAGCCAGTCCCCGAAGGCGGCGGGGGCCATCGCCCGCAGCAGCGGCGCGGCCAGTTCGCCGGCAAACCAGCCGGCCAGCTCGCCAGGGTCGCCAATCAGGCGGCCCCAATCACGGTGCTCCAGCACGACCCGCGTGCCGCCGCCCACCGGCTCCAGCCGCAATTCGACGCTGGTCACCTCCTCCGGCTGCCAGTTGGCCTGACGCCATTGGAGCAAGATCCGCCGGCCGGGTTCCCAGGAGACGACACGTCCGACTTCAAACTCACCCTGGCTCAGGCGGCCGTTCGCACCCGGCGCGAAGCCAATCCCCACTCGGGCCAGCGCGGCGGCCAGCTCCTCAACCAAAAGGTCGAAGGCGCCCGGCGGCTCGAGGGCCAGGTCAATGGTGACGCGCAGGATGGTTCCGCCGTCTTTCGTCTTTTCTTCACTCATTTTCAACCTCTCGTGCCCCATTTGGCGGCCATGTTGTTGCCCTAACTATCCCGTTCCAGTCCCAGGCCGGCCTCCCGGGCGCGGACAATGGCCTGGGCCCGGTCGGCGACCTGCAGCTTGCTGAAAATATTGGAAACGTGGTTCTGGACTGTTTTTATGCTCAGTAGCAGGCGTTCGGCAATGACGGCGTTGCTGTGGCCCTGGGCGATCAACAGCAGGATCTCCCGCTCGCGCTCGGTGAGTTCGGGGAAGGCCAGGTCGGCGGCGGCCGGCCGGAGCGCGGCGAAGTAATGGATCAACCGCTCGGCAATCGCCGGGCTGAAGATCGCTTCGCCCTGGCTGACCGCTTTGACCGCCCGGAGTAACTCTTCCTGGTCGGTATCCTTCAGCAAATAGCCCCGGGCGCCGGCGCGCATGGCGGCAAAGACCGACTCGTCGGCTTCAAACATGGTCAGGACCAATACGCCGATGTGCGGACTGGCGTGCAGGATGCGCCGGGTGGCCTCCACGCCGTTGACGCCCGGCATTTTGAGGTCCATCAGAATCACGTCGGGCTGGAGGCGCGCCGCCTGGGCAATCACTTCGTCCCCATTGGCGGCTTCGCCGGCAATCTCGACGTCCGGCGTCACACTCAACATCGTCCGCACGCCTTCGCGGTAGAAGGGGTGGTCGTCGGCAATGAGCACGCGGATGGGGTCCATGCTTCACTCCTCGGCCGGCGGTAAGGGCAGCCAGGCCCATACCCGCGTGCCGCGCGCCGGCCCCGGTTCAATGCGGCACTCCCCGCCCAGTTCGGCGGCGCGCTCGCGCATTGAGCTGAGGCCGACCCCCGATTGGTACTCCGTGGGCAGACCGTCGCCGTCGTCGGTAACTTCCAGGCACAGCCCGTTGGCCAGTGACAGTCGGATGTGACAGCTCTGGGCGTGGGCATGCCGGCTGGCATTGGTCAGGGCCTCCAACGCGATGTGATAAGCCGCGACCTCGACGGCCGCCGGCAACGGCGGCAAGCGCTCCGGCGCTTCCAGTGACACGCCAAGCCCGTTGCTCTGGTTATAGGGCGCAGCGTGTTCGCGGATGGCCGAGAGCAGGCCAAGTTCGTCCAGCGCCGGCGGCCGCAGCGCATACACCAGGCGGCGAATGTCGCTGATCGTCGCCTTGACCTGGACTTTGAGGTCGCCCAGTAGCGCGGCCGCGGCGTCCGGGTCGCGCGCCACCAGAATGCGCGCCGTGTCCAGCCGTTGCGCTAGGCTGGCCAGGGTCGGGCCGAGACCATCGTGCAAATCACGGCGCAACCGGCGACGCTCCTCTTCTCGGGTCGTAACCAGGCGCTGGCGCGAACGCTGGAGATCCACGGTCAGGCGTTGCAAATCCGTGGTCAGGCGCACGGCGTGAGCGGCGACGCCCGCCTGGCGGGCCAGGTCGTCGAGCAGCCGGAGGTCGGCCGGGGAGAAGTTCTCGCCCGGGGCGCGCGGCGCCAGGAGCAACTGCCCGACTGTCTCGTGTTGATAGACCAGCGGCAGCGTCAGCGGCCTGGCTACGGGTGAGCCGGCGGAAGTAACGACGGCGAAGGTATCCGCCTCGGCCAGTTTGAGTGTGATGGCCACGTAAGGCAGTTTAAGCGATTCCTGGACGGTTTCCACGATGGTGGGCAGCACGGCCTCAGGCGCCAGCGTCGCTTCAAGTCGCTGGCCCAGGCGCGAGAGCACGGCGTAGGGATCGTCACGTTCACCATACATCAGCCGGTTGACGCCGCGCTGGAGGCGGTGGCGCAAGGGTTGAAAGAGGAGAGCGACCAGGCCCGTCGCCAGCATCGTGATGGCAAGGTTGCCGCTTGCCTGAAGCAACTGGCCAAGAAAACCTACAACCAGGACATAGATGCCCACGACGCTGGCGGACAGCGTCCCGTAGACCAGCGTGCGATTGAGCAGGAGGTCAATGTCCCACAACCGGTAGCGGAGGACAGCCATGCCAATGGTCAGGGGGAGGACAAGCAGAGTCAACAGGATGACGGTTAAGGCTGGTACTCGATAGAGCATGGCGCCAGGTTGGCCGAGCCAGGGGAAGATGGCAAAGAGCAGTTGAACGCCGGTGAACATCCCGAAGGTTAGCACAAAACCAAACACGACCCACTTGGTCTGCTGGCGCTGAGTTGCCCCAGACACACGACGGTAGCGATAGATTTGGGCCAACGCGCCAAGGCCCAGGAAGCCCAGGAAAACGACATCGCCACCCGGGGGCGGTACGAATGGCAACCAGCGTTTGAGCAGTCCAAACGCGATCCAACCGGCTGCCAGCGGGCGCGTCCAGCGGGGGACGAACTGCCCATCAGGGAAAAGTAAGAAGAAGAGTGGGATGGATATAAAGACGAGGTCCTCTACGATCTTGTACGCCAGGTACCATAGCTCTTGAAGAATCGTCGCCGGGACCGGCACGGCTGTGACCCAATTTACCCCAAACATCACGAGGAAGAGCGAGACAAACAGCGCCAGCCAATCGTCTGACTTACGCCGGAAAATCACCCCGGCGACAACGGCAAAGCCAGACACAAAGACGACCTGGACCACGACCCAGTAGAGAGCATAGAGGCTGGCGGAAAGGCCAAGTTGTTCCAACGCGCGCGCTTCGCCGGGCTGGAGTTGCCAAATGCTCGTTCCTTCCCCAGAGGAAACGGTGCTCAGTTTATTATAGACCAGCGGGATTGAGGCGATAAAGAGAGCCAGCGTCACGACAGCCATCGCGATCCACACGGCCCGGGCCAGGAGGAGCCACCGGCCGCGCAAGGCGGTACTCAAATCGCTTTCACGGTTCATGAGCGGGTGCTACCTGGCAATGAGCCGCTTGAACGGCGGGGAGAAGACGAAGTGAACATCAGGCCTCACATGCTGCCTCTATTATGCCATAAACCACCCGTTCTAACGACGGCGTATGAGCCAGTCCACTCAAGCTATGACGCGGCCGAAGGCGGCGTCACAGAAGCACTACTGACCGGCGGAACAGGCTGTCCTGCACGACGCATCAGGACGATGCTTGTTATAACGGTCCAAAGCAAGAACAGGAGGAACGGAAGTCCGGCATCATCTCGGGCGTAAATCGTCCCAGCCGTCGCTCCTACCAACAACGCCACCGCCACAATTGCCGCCATCCAACCTAGCCAGCCAGGGAGCGCGCCAAACCGGATTGCCACAACCGAGGAGGCGCCCAGGAGAACTGCAAGCGGGAAGAAGCTAAGGAAGAAGGATGCACTGCCCATATCGTGCAATGTACGCCAGAGTTGAAGATCGATCCCTGCACAGGCGTTAGAGTGAGCGGTGAGCGCCCCTGTGCTACCGTCCAACATGATGGCGATTGCGGCCAAACCTCCTCCGAAGGCGGCCGCCGACAGCCAGCCGTCATCTCCCTCGGCACGGTGTAAGGCACTCCATAGGCTTCCGAAGAAGAACAGGAAGCCCAATAAACCGAATATCCCTAGAAGAGGGATGACCACATCCATCGTTGCCGGGGCGGAGGTGGCTGCACACGTTCTGGCAATTTCCTCCGCTTCCGTCCCATAGTTCTGGCCTGGAATCAAGTCCCGGCTTAAGAATATCATGACAGACAGGATTCCGCTGCCAGCCCCAAGGCGTTGCCATAATCGATCAGACATGATTGTCTCCTTTGATGCGAGTGCGTGACGACCGGCCCGTCTGGCAGGTCGCCATTACCCAATCTTTGGCTGCCCCGAACTCCCCGCTTCCCCTGTAACACCCAAGTCAATTTGTGTGTCCGGATAGGGCAGCGCGCTCACTGTAGCAGTAGGCGGGTACTCTTCGGGAATCCATTCTCCGAGGTCAGGGTCGAATACCTGCTTGATGAGCATTTGAAACCTGTACATGAAGGGCGTATTGGTGTTGCCCACTACTTGCGCCTCCATGTTAACTGTACCCCCGATCAGCGATGAACTGTTGGCATCAACGGCCTGGACAGTGTACTGCCTCTCAATGTCGAACTCGACAGGATAAGGCTGGATGCTCACCTGCATGGCTGGCTCGGGGCCGGGCATCAATGTCACGGAGGCGTTCGGATAGTCGGCCGCACTCACCGTGGCGGTGACCGCTGCTCTTCCCATAGTATATTTGAAGGGCATATTGTTGTCGCCAACGACTTGCCCTTCGATTCTGATGGCGCCTCCGACAACCTGATTCGTCACATCATCAACGGCTCGAATGGTAATATCCATCGGCAGCAGGATTGGCACTGGGTTCGGAAAAGCCCAAACGCGGAGCCGTGGCACGTAGAACGTACAGGCGACCAGGACATCGGCGTAGCCGACGGCGCTCACGGTGACGGAGGGATCAACCAACTGGGGGATATATCGGCGCAAGTCGGGGTCCCAGACCTGTTCTGTGCGCTGCTGGAACGTATAGGGAAAGGACGTGTTGGTGCTGCCAACTTCTTGCCCATCTACCTTGACCGTACCGGCGACAACTGCCAGACTGTCTGCATCTACGGTACGAACCGTTACTTGGACCGTGCGTCCTAATGGGACTGGCGCGGGTTGCATACTCACCTGCAGGCGCGGCTCGGGGCCAGGTGGTAAGTTAATGATGGCGTCCTGATAGCCCGCCGTGACAACCGTGGCTGTAGCCCCACTCGGCTCCAAGGTATAGGTAAAGGGCATATTAGTACTGCCGATGATTTGCCCATTAAGGCTGACGGAGCCCGCAACCGGTTGCTGGGTGTTAGCGTCGAGCGCCCGCACCGTCACCTGGACCGGACGCCGAATGGGCACAGGGCTCGGTTCCACGGACAACTGAAGCTGCGGCGTGTAGAATCTACAATATACGTTGGAGGTACCATGGCTTGGGGTGATCACCGTGATCACAGGATTGGCCTCTTCAAGTCCCTGCAACTGAAACGTTGTCGTAAAGGGTGTGTTGGTGTTACCCACCTCTTGGTTGTTGACTCTAATGCGGCCGGCGACGGGCGTTTGGGTCGTCACGTCCACCGCGCGGATAGTGACCTGGACCGGCAGGCCCAACGGGAGATCCACTGGTTCTGCGGTCACTGTCCACGGCCAGAGCGTCTCAGTCGGCAGCCAGGGATGGGCTTCCCATTTCCAGCGCCATGTCCCAGCATCGGCGGGCATGGCACCGCCTAATGCGCTTCGTCGCGCGATCTTTGCGTCAAGCTCCAGCTTCTTCTGGCGTACTTCGGGTAGTCTGGTGAGATCGGGGGAGCGCGTTGTGGTTGACGGCTCGGTGGGCACCGGTTTGCCATGCACCAAACACTCCAGACGCCAGATATCTTTACGGAGCAACGAAATTTGGTCGGCAAGCTGCACAACCTCATCCTGTTCGCTGGCTCCATTCCTGACATCTGCCGCTCGCATGTAGCCATAGGCCATCGAGATGCGAATGAGGCCGGGATCAATTGTGAGGCTATCATGGATGTCAATTCGGGGTTGGATGATTTTAACGTCTTGTCCCCCCCATCCGCCTGCTGGATGGGTCTCGTTAAACTGGCCCTCATCGAGCACTATCTCGACCATGGAACGCGCCAGAATCTCAAACATTGTGCTTTTATCGAACGGTCCCTTGGGCGCTAATCCAGATGTTGAAGTGGCGATGCCCCAGACCGTGGTTGCGTCCAGGTCAAACGCCGCTTGGATGGGGAAGGTCTCCCGCACGCCTCCATCCACATACGTCTCGTTACCCAGCTTGACCGGCGGGAATACGGCCGGCACAGCGGCAGATGCTCGCGCGCCGGCCCTAATGGTGACGATAAGCGGGGACGACACCGGCGGGTTCTCTACCATACACTGTTGTAGGTCCTGTTTCCGCTGCTCAATCTGAGCGTTTAATCCCTGGATTTGAACAATCAGCGCCGGTTTTTCGGCCGGAGCTGCAGTTACTAAATCCGCCTGCAGGCCACGTTTTTGATCCTCGAGCGCCCCAATGGTGTCGGCCAGTTGCTGGCATGGTGGCGCAAGGCTCTGCTTAGTCACGACTGTCTGGTTATCACGTTCCAGAAGCTGCCCAGTCTCAGTCACATACCGCAACCCACCGGTGTCCAGGCTGACTACCGCCATGCGGAGCTTCTTGCCGGTTGCAGCCCACTGGCTGATCTTGGTCTGATCAAGACAGGTTGCCAATTTCTGCTCGATGGGTACGAGATTGTAGAGGGAACGTGCCGTACCAATTTTATTAAGCGCGTCTACCGCATCAGGCACCAGCGTAATGAGACGCCCTACGGCATATTGAAGGTGCATAACACGATCAGCGAGCAATTGCGGGTTTTTTGCAATTTGATCGGCCAATTCTCGTAGGGCTGGCAGCTCATGTGGCGGAGCGAGCCTTTCGAGATTGGTCAGTGCGTCCTTCACATCCAGAAGTGAATCGAGCCAGGCTTCCGGGACGTACATGTCCGCGTTCGTTTGCATGTCTAGCCAGAGTGCTTCCAGGCCCTTCAGACCTTGCGTTGGATCAGTGTTGCTCTCGCCTTCGGCAAGCTTGGCGCCGTTGATTGACCCGACGGAACAGCAACTGATGATGTCCGGTTGGATACCCTGGTCGTACAAGTAGCGCAATGCGCCAACTTCGAAGTCACCACACGTACCCCCACCGCCGAGAACAATTGCTGTTGTCATAATGCGTCCTCCTAACTTGTGCTCAAGTTACTAATAAGAAAGGTTTCTTTCCGGTTCTCCGGCCGCCTGGCGCACGCGCGCCTCCACCTGGCCTTTGAAACGCTCAAGCGCCGCCTGGCGATCACGCTCAATGAGCGGCCGCCCCAGCCAACCGGCAACGATGCCCAACGGCCCCCAGGGCATCACGACCTCCCCCCGCATGGTCATGCGCGTTTTGTCCGGGCCGGCCGGCGCGAAATGCATCTCATAATGCCAGCGTTTGTAGGGGCCGCTGACCTGGTCCTTCATAGACAGGCGGCAAGGCTCCAGGGCTGTTGCTTCGGCGATGCTGCGAAACGTCACGCCTATGACGCGGTAGACCATAAGATAACGAGAGCCAACTCGCTTGGGCGGTGAGGTCAACGGCGTGAATTCCAGCATCCCGCCGCCCGGGACCCAATCTTGCAGGCTGGGTTCGTCGAGGTAATAGGCAAACGCCTCTTCGACCGGAACGTCCACAGTGATTTCGAGTTTTAGGTTCATAGAATTCTCCTTAACTGGCGTGCAGCGCCAGATAGACCGCCTGGCGCGTGTGAACTTCATAAAAGAAAGGGAGAGCCAGCAGGCAAAGGATGGTGACAACCTTGGCCACGTTGACGGCCACGTTGCGGGTGGTGATCTTGTTCATCGTACGAGCGCCTCCGTCGTGACCACTGTGGAAGGCTGGTGCTGTAGCCATGCGCCTATCTCACGCATGCCCGCCTCAAAGCCGACTTGCGGTCTCCAGCCCAACTCGTGCTCGGCGCGAGACGTGTCGAACTGCTGGTCACGGCCGAGTAGATGGACGATAAAAGTGGTCAGTGGCGGCTGTTGCTCTCGACGCAGGAGATGCCAGATGATCTCCACAGCCGTTCCCAGGCTGAGAGCCACGCCCAAAGGGACGCGCCGGCGGGGGCGTGGCGCTTCAACCAGGTCGGCCATGGCGTTCAGAAAGCTGGCCTGCGTCACCGCCGGCTGATCGGCAACCCCTTCGATCACGTACAAGCGCCCGGTGGCTACGTCGCTGTTCGCCGCCAGCAGGAAGGCCCGGGCCACGTCGGCCACGTGGACCAGCCCCAGGCGGTTGCGCCCATCGCCGATGATCAGCAACTGCTCACGGCGCAGCATGTCCACCAACACCGGAAAACTGACCTGGTTTCTGGAGCCGTAGACCCAGCCAATGCGCAGCAGCACTACCTCCAGCAAACCCTCGTCGTGGGCTTGCAGCACCGCCTGCTCGGCAGCGACCTTGCTGGCCGCGTAATAGTCCCACCGCCAGAATCTGGGCTGGGCCGGCGTCTGCTCGGCGATGACGCCGCCTTTCCAATAGTGAAAGGAGCCGCCAAGAGAAACCATGTAGGAAGAGGCATGGACCAGGCGCCGCACCCCGGCCGCGGCCGCCGCCTGGATCAGGCTCTCGGTCGCCCACACGTTGGCCCGATAAAGCATGTCGCGCGGGCCGTAGATGCTGGTTGAGCCCATCGCGTTGTAAATGACTTCGCAACCGGCCACGGCCCGGCGGGCGACCTCGGGATCGGACAGGTCGCCCACCACGATTTCCACGCCCCACTCCCGCAGCAGGGACGTGTCCTCTTCAGGCAGCACCACACCACGCACCTGGTAGCCGGCCGCCACCGCCTGTTCGGCGACGTGGCTACCAATAAACCCGGCCGCTCCGGTTACGAGGACGCGCATAGTATTAGATGACATTTTGAATTTTCTCCTTGCTCCTCTCCTGTTCATCTGAGCGAACAGGAGAGGATTAAAGTGCGGCCAGATCTCTCTATAGGATTGAATTACACTCTCTCGGCATGGCCTAGTTGGTTATGAAGGCTGAGGTGTAACCTTTGCCAGGCCCCGAGCCAAATGAGACTGCGATGCCGCAAAGACCAACGTCGTAGCTGCCTGCGGCCAGGTCGGAAATTATGGCTGATAAGCTCAAGAGAGACCTGGGCATAACTTGATGTAAGTACAGCCCAACGCCAACGCTCGTGAGCGTGCTGCTTCCCGTGGGGCGGTAGCAAATGAACAGTTGAAGTTGGTCAGCAAAGACGTCTCCACTAGAGATCACATGGATTTGCTGGCCGGCGGCAACCGATACCGTTGCCGGAGGGGCAATGAAACTCAGGACGTACGGGCGGGACTCGGCCAACCCCGAAGCGAATGCTGTGGAGATGACTCCAGACGGCCCTTGAGGTCCTTGCAAACCCTGGGGACCAACGGGGCCAATGGGACCTTGAGATCCCGGCTCACCTTGAGGCCCGTCGGGGCCAGCCGGGCCTGGCAGGCCCTCGATGTTCCAGTCCACGGCCATTTCGTTGCTGTTGCAAGCGCCGTCGGCGCCGACGATGTGGATCGTGCCGCTGCTGTTATTGATGCAGGAGTGGATACGGGTGGTCTCACCGCCGTGAGCCCGGACCAGCGACGCCGCAACCAGGAGCATCAATACAATGTTGGCGATGAAAAAGGGGTTCTTGAGCCGGTTCATGGTATCCTCCAAATTAAGGCTATAGATTACCCGGATATTCCGTCAGCATATTCAACGCTGAATACGTACTGCATCCCAGGTGTCCACAGCCTACCATCTGGGGCCTTCCCGTGTCATGGGGACGCTTTCCCGGCCGGCCGGGAAATTTTGTGGCGTGAGTGCGCTACACTCAGCCAATCCATTCAGGCGTCATGCTCTTGTCAAAACTACGTCAAGCAATTTTCGGCCGGATCAGGCATAATTCCCGATAGTGGCGCGATTTACCAGAGCAAAAAGAGTTCGGCTGCCGAACTCCGGTTTTGCCTCGCGTTACCAGGTTGTGGAACAATTTTCACCGTCCCAGCGTCTACTGTCATAATGCTCCATCAATTGTCATTTAATAGATGGAGGAGTTCGCATCCTCAGATGCGAACAACGGGCATCTGAGGATGCCCTACTCCTCGCTCTAACCGAGTTTTGGCAAGGCCAAAACCTGACTCTAACTCCTAAGGAGGGCGGCAATGAAGTCGTCACTGTTTCGTTCACGGACCCGGCTGTTCGCGTTTTTAACTATATTCCTCGTGGCCTGCGCCGGGCTGGCTTTCTTGATTAGCCGGCTGGTCGTCCCCGGCGGCGAGGGGCCGGGGGGGACGACAGCCACTCCTCAATCCCCTGACGGTTCCGGCATTATCCTGGAAAGCGCCTCCTCACCCCTGGCGGCCGGCAGTGGGGGTAGCCTGCACTTTCGCCTGAGCAAGGGGCAGGCCCGGGCAGACACGTTCGAGAGCCTGCCCGTGGCTGCCGGCACGCCCCTGAGCCAGGAGGAAATCCAGCGAATTCTGGACCGGTTGCCAACCCCGCCAGGGGAAGAGGGCGACTCGGTCGAGTTTCAGTTACCCGAACGGTCGTTGCCCCCGCCGCTGACCGGCGACACCATTACCGAGCCATTCCCACCCCCGCCGGCCGAAGCCACCCCGGATGCCGTTGCCAGCGGCCCGCTGGAAGTGCTGCGCTTTGCACCGGAGGGTGAGATCCCCTTGGCCCCGTTTTTAAGCGTCACTTTCAACCAGCCCATGGTCCCCCTGGCTACGCTGGAAGAGCTGGCCGCCGCCGACGTGCCAGTGCGCCTGACGCCGGCCATTCCCGGTGTCTGGCGCTGGCTGGGGACCAAGACCTTGACCTTTGAATACCAGGGCGACGCTTTCGACCGCTTCCCCATGGCGACGGAGTTTGTGGCCGAGATTCCGGCCGGGACGACGTCGGCGACCGGCGGCGTTTTGGCCCAGGCCGTTACCTGGCGCTTCAGCACGCCGCCGCCCCAGATGCAGTCCTACCACCCCACCGGCGGCCCCCAACCGCTGGAGCCGGTTATCTTCGTGGCCTTTGACCAACTGGTGGACCCGGAGGCGGTCCTGGCCACCATTGCCGTCACGGCCGGCGGCCAACCGGTGGCCGTCCGGCTGGCCAGCGAAGAGGAAATCGCCGCCGACGAAGCGGCCAGCTACCTGGCTGAGAACGCCTCGGAGGGACGCTGGTTAGCCTTCCGCGCTCAGCAGCCTTTGCCAACCGATACGACTGTTAACGTGACCATTGGTCCGGGGACGCCGTCGGCCGAAGGCCCCCTGACCACCCCCGAGGCTCAGAGCTTCAGCTTCTACACCTACGCCGCGCTCCAGATTGTGAACCATTACTGCGGCTGGTCTGGGAACAGCGATTGCCCGCCCTTCACGCCGTTGTATATCGAGTTCAACAACCCGCTGGACGTGGACGCCTTTACCGGGTCCATGATCCAGATCGAGCCGGAGCTACCGGGCGCGACCGTCAACCTGGTTGGCAGCGCCATCGAGATCCAGGGTGCGACGCAAGGACGGACGACTTACCGCGTTACGGTGGACGGAGCGACGCCAGATATTTTTGGCCAGAAACTGGGCCAGGCGCAAACCATGAGCTTTGAGGTTGGCTCGGCCCCGCCCTCGCTCGGTGGCCCCAACCAGCCGCTGGTCACGCTCGACCCCTCGGCCAGCCGGCCGGTCTTAAGCGTTTACGCCATCAACTACAGCCGGCTGCACGTCCGTGCCTACGCCGTCGAGCCGGCCGACTGGCCGGCCTACAAAGTCTATTTGCGGGACTACTACCAGCCGGAAGGGCCACCCACACCGCCCGGCCGGGAAGTGCTGGACGAAACTATCCGTGTGGAGGCGGAGGATGACGCGCTGACTGAAGTGGCTATTGACCTGAGCCAGGCGCTGGAAGGGGAATATGGCCACCTGATCGTCGTCGTCGAGCCGCCCCGCGAGCTGTTCGGAGACAACGATCCCTATAACCGGCCGGTGGTCCAGGCCTGGGTGCAGGTGACACAGATCGGCCTGGATGCCTTCACCGACCACAGCGAGATGGTTGCCTGGACGACGGCTCTGGAAAACGGCGCGCCGCTGGCCAACGTGGCCCTGGAACTGGCCGGGGTGGAGGCCAGCACCGGCGCGGATGGCATCGCTCGCTTGGATCTGCCGCCCGGCGGCAGCCTGCTAGTGGCCCACCAGGGGGAGGACACGGCCATTCTGCCGGCCAACCTCTATTATTGGGACGACTACGGCTGGCAGCCGCAGGCGGTGCAGGACGAGTTGCGCTGGTACGTCTTCGACGACCGGCAGATGTACCTGCCTGGCGAGGAGGTCCACGTCAAGGGCTGGCTGCGCCACGTCGGTGGCCGGCAGGACGGCGATGTCGGGCTGGTGGGTGACCGGGTCAGCGCCATCAATTACCACGTGATGGACCCCCTGGGTAACGAGCTGGACTCTGGCCAGTTGGACGTCAACGCCCTGGGCGGCTTTGACCTGGCCTTCACGCTGCCGGAAAACAGCAACCTGGGTTACGCCACCCTCCGCTTGAGCGCCCAGGGCAACGTTGGGGACCTGGCCGGCATAGAATATTATCACGGCTTCCAGGTCCAGGAGTTCCGCCGGCCGGAGTTCGAGGTCAGCGCCCGCAACGAGAGTGAGGGGCCGTACTTCGTCGGCGACAACGCCGTCGTGGCCGTGTCGGCCAGCTACTTTGCCGGCGGCCCGCTGCCCAACGCCGAGGTGACCTGGAGCGTTTCCTCACAGCCCGGCAGCTACACGCCGCCCAACTGGCCCGATTTCATCTTTGGCGTGTGGACGCCGTGGTGGTTTGTGGACTACGGCTATGACTACGGCCGGGGGTACGAAAGCGAATATTACGGCCCCTACGGGCCGGTCTACGGCGGCGAGCCGGCCGAGATCTTTACCGGCACGACCGACGCCTCGGGGACGCACTATTTGCAGATTGACTTCGAGGCCATTGATAGCCCGCAGCCGTACAGCCTCTTCGCTTCGGCGACGGTCATGGACGTTAACCGCCAGGCCTGGGGGGCGGCGACCAGCCTGCTGGTCCACCCGGCCGGGCTGTACGTCGGCCTGCGCAGCGAGCGGACGTTCGTCGAGCTGGGTGAGCCGCTGGAGATTGAAACCATCGTCACCGACCTGGACGGCAACGCCATCGCCGGCCGGCCCATTCAAATCCGCGCCGCCCGGCTGGAATGGAATTACAACACCGGCGAGGAAGACGTGGACGTGCAGGAATGCACCGTCCAGTCGGCGGCCGAGCCGGTAAGCTGCACCTTTGACACGATGCTAGGCGGCTCCTACCGCATTACGGCCAGCGTCACCGACGACCAGGGGCGGCTCAACCAGAGCCAGTTCACCCGCTGGGTCAGCGGCGGCGAGCAAATTCCGGCCCGCAACGTCGAGCAGGAAACGGCGACGCTGATTCCCGACAAAGAGACCTACCAGCCCGGCGACGTGGCCGAAATCCTGGTCCAGTCGCCCTTCAGCCCGGCTGAGGGGCTGCTGACGGTCAGCCGCAGCGGTTTCCTCTACACCGAACGCTTCCAGATTAGCGAGGGCACGGCCGTCCTGCGGGTGCCTATCGAGGAAGGCCATATCCCCGACCTCAACGTCCAGGTGGACCTGGTGGGGGCGGCGCCGCGCACCGACGACGAGGGCAACCCGCTGCCGGAGGCGCCGGCCCGGCCGGCCTTCGCCACCGGTAGCCTCAGCCTGAGCGTCTCCATGCGTAGCCGCACGCTATCCTTGCAGGTCACGCCGCAGGAGACCGCCCTGGAGCCGGGCGGCGAGACGGCCATTGACGTGCTGGTGACAGACGCCAACGGCAACCCTGTGGCCGGGGCCGAGCTGGCCGTGGTTGTCGTGGACGAGGCCATCCTGGCCCTGACCAATTACCAACTGGCCGACCCCGTGGCCGCCTTTTACTACGCGCGCGGTTCCTGGATCAGCAGCACCTACGGCCGGTCCACCATTATCCTGGCTCGCCCTGATTCGCTTTTAGGAGAGCGAGGGGTCGAAGTGACACGTGTGGTGACATCTGTTGAGGGCGAAGCATTGGTGGCGCAGGCGACGGGGGAACCGGCGGCCGAGGAAGCGCCGGCGGCGCCGCCGGCTGTTGGCTATGATGCGGCCGGCGTGGCCAATCAACCCGCCCAACCCATCCAGGTCCGCACCAATTTCAACCCGCTGGCTACCTTTGCCCCCTCCGTGCAGACCGGCGGCGACGGCCGGGCCCAGGTGGCCGTGCAGTTGCCCGACAACCTGACCCGCTACCGGGTCATGGTCGTGGCCGTGGCCGGCGAGAAGCAGTTCGGCTCCGGCGAGTCCAACCTGACCGCCCGGCTGCCCTTGATGGTCCGGCCGTCGGCCCCACGTTTCCTCAACTTCGGCGACCAGTTCGAGCTGCCTGTGGTGCTGCAAAACCAGACCGGCCAGGAGATGGTCGTGGACGTGGTCGTCCAGGCCAGCAACGTCGAACTGACGAGTGGGCCTGGTTTGCGGGTGACCGTGCCGGCCAACGACCGGATCGAGGTACGCTTCCCGGCGACGACGATCAGCGCCGGGACAGCCCGCTTCCAGATTGCCGCCGTCTCCGGCGAGTACGCCGACGCGGCGACGGTGGTGCTGCCGGTCTATACCCCGGCGACGACGGAGGCCTTTGCCGTCTACGGCGTCATTGACGAGGGAGCGATTGCTCAGCCGGTGGCGGCCATTGAGGGCGTCTTCCCGCAGTTTGGCGGGTTGGAGATCCAGACTTCTTCGACGGCTCTCCAGGCGTTGACCGACGCCGTGCTGTACCTGGTGGATTATCCCTACGAGTGCTCGGAGCAGCTCGCTTCGCGCATCCTGGCCGTGGCCGCCCTGCGCGACGTGCTGGCGGCGTTTGAGGCCGAGGGGCTGCCGGCGCCGGCCGAGCTGGAAGCGGCCGTGCAGCGAGACATTGAGCGGCTGCAAAGTCTGCAAAATTTCGACGGCGGCTTCCCCGTCTGGCAACGGGGCTACGAGTCTATCCCCTTCTACTCCATTCACGCCGCCCACGCCCTGCAACGCGCCCAACTCAAGGGCTTTGCCGTGCCCAGTGAGATGGTCCAGAGTTCCCTGGGCTATCTGCGGGACATCGAGAGCTATTACCCTTACTGGTACGATGAGTCTACCCGCCAGAGCCTGAGCGCCTACGCCATCTACGTCCGCCACTTGCTGGGCGACACGGACGCGGCCAAGGCCGACCGGTTGCTAAATGAAGCCGGCCTGGAAAACCTGTCGCTGGAGGCGCTGGCCTGGCTCTGGCCGGTGCTGGACAGTAGTTCCGCCTACAGCGCCCAGGTGGAGGCCATCGGCCGGCGCTTCAACAACCGGGCGGTGGAGACGGCCGGCGCGGCCAACTTCACCACCTCCTACGGCGACCAGGCTTACCTGATGCTGCACTCCGACCGGCGGACCGACGGCATCATTCTCGACGCCCTGATCACCGTCCAGCCGGAGAGCGACCTGATCCCCAAGGTGGTTACCGGGCTGCTGGCCAACCAGACGCGCGGCCGGTGGTCGAACACCCAGGAAAACGTCTTCATCCTCCTGGCCCTGGACCACTACTTCAACACCTTTGAGGCCCAGACGCCGGACTTCGTGGCCAGCATCTGGCTCGGCGACATTTACGCCGGCAGCCACACCTTCGCCGGCCGGACCACGGAGCAGCACGAAACGGCCGTGCCCATGAGTTACCTGGTCGGCGGGGAAGCGGTCCAGAACCTGATCCTGAGCAAGGAAGGACCGGGGCGGTTGTACTACCGGCTGGGGCTGAGCTACGCGCCGGACGACCTGGCCCTGGAACCGCTGGACATGGGCTTTGCCGTGCAGCGCGTCTACGAGGCGGTGGACGACCCCGGCGACGTCTTCCAGGACGCCGAGGGCCGCTGGCACATCAAGGCCGGGGCCCGGGTCCGCGTCCGGGTGACGATGGCCACCAGCAACCGCCGCTACCACGTGGCCCTGGTGGACCCGCTGCCGGCCGGGCTGGAGATTATCAACCCGGCGCTGGCCGTCTCTGGCGACATTCCCCAGGACCCTAATGACACGTCTTACAGCTACGGCTGGTGGTGGTGGGGCACCTGGTACGAGCACCAGAACATGCGCGACGAGCGGGCCGAGGCCTTTACCACGCTGCTGTGGGACGGAGTGTATACGTACTCCTACGTGGCCCGGGCGACCACCCCCGGCGTCTTCGTCGTTCCGCCGGCCAAGGCGGAAGAGATGTACTCGCCGGAGGTGTTCGGCCGGAGTGGAAGTGATTGGGTGATTGTGGAGTAATCCCTATGAGCAGCTCTACGGCCGCCTGACGAGCGGCAGGTAGAGGTCGAAATGGGGTGGCAGCATGGCCAGGCTGTGGCCAAACCAGTCGCTCGCTTCGGCCGCGTCTTCGACGCCGGGGCTGTCCTGGCTCCAGAACTGGTTGCGGTTGGCCGACAGCCCACCGGCCGTCCCATAGAGGACGTTCACCGCCCCGGCGCCATTGATGGCTGCTACGTCCTCTCCAGGCACACCGCTGGCCAGGTCGGCGTAGCCGTCGCCGTCGAGGTCGCCCGTAGCCAGGCTTAAGCCAAACCAGTCGCTCGCTTCGGCCGCGTCTTCGACGCCGGGGCTGTCCTGGCTCCAGAACTGGTTGCCGTTGACCGACAGCCCACCGGCCGTCCCGTAGAGGGCGTTTACCGCCCCGGCCTCAGCGATGGTCTCCACATCCTCCAGGGGCGCGCCGATGACGAGGTCGGCGTGGTCGTCGTCGTTGAAATCGCTGGCGGCCAGGCTGTGGCCAAACCAGTCGCTCGCTTCGGCCGCGTCTTCGACGCCAGCGATATCCTGGTGCCAGATGTGGTTGCCAGCGGCGCTCAGGCCGGCGGCCGTCCCGTAGAGGACGTTCACCGCCCCGGCCTCAGCGATGGTTCCCACGTCCTCCAAGGGCACGCCGCTGGCCAGGTCGGCGTAGCCGTCGCCGTTGAGGTCGCCCGCAGCCAGACTCAAGCCAAAGAAGTCGGACGCTTCGGCCGTGTCTTCGACGCCGGGGCTGTCCTGGTGCCAGATGTGGTTGCCAGCGGCGCTCAGGCCGGCGGCCGTCCCGTAGAGGACGTTCACCGCCCCGGCATCAATGCTGTCCCCCACGTCCTCTCCGGGCACGCCGATGGCCAGGTCAGCGTAGCCGTGGCCGTTGAAGTCGCCGGTGGCTAGGCTGAAGCCCAGCACATCGCCCGCTTCGGCCGTGTCTGCGACGCCGTGGCTGCCCTGGCCCCAGAGCTGGTCGCCGTCGGCCGACAGCCCAACGGCTGTCCCATAGAGAACGTTCACTGTCCCGGCATCAATGTTGGCCCCCACGTCCTCGCCGGGCACGCCGATAGCCAGGTCGGCGTAGCCGTCGCCGTTGAAGTCGCCCACGGCCAGGCTGTGGCCGAAGTGATCGTTCGCTTCGGCGCTGCCCTCGATGCCGGCGCTACCCTGGTGCCAACGTTGGTCGCCGTCGGCCGACAGCCCGCCGGCTGCCCCATAGAGGATGTTCACTGCCCCGGCATCAATGTCGCCCCCCACATCCTCGCCGGGCACGCCGATGGCCAGGTCGGCGTAGCCGTCGCCGTTGAAGTCGCCCACGGCCAGGCTAAAGCCAAACTCGTCGAACTCCTCGGCCACCCCTTCCACGTTGGCGCTATCCTGGTGCCAGAACTGGTTGTCCTCGGCCTGGGCGCCGCCGGCCGAGCCGTAGAGGACGTTGGCCGCCCCGGTGGCCACAATCGCCGCCACCTCTTCATAGCGCACCCCCACCACCAGGTCGCTATAGGGGTCGGCTCCGTAGTTAGCTCCCCCGCCGCGGGGCGGAGACCCCGCCCCGGCCTCGTTGGCCAGGCCGCTCAAAGCGTCGTCGGCGACGCCACTCAGGGCGAACAGCAGGGCCAGCAGCATAAGTCTCAACCTCGTCGTTTTCATGGCTCATTGCCTCCTGGCGTCCGTAAGCTGGCGACACAACGCATATTTGACGACCGGCACTCGGAATAGCCTGGCTGCTATAGAAGCAGAGATAAGATGCAGGAAGCTTAG
>JAKEFB010000018.1 GCA_022616275.1 Chloroflexota bacterium | reverse complement strand
GACCCTGATTATGCTATGACCACTGCTTAAATCTGCCCACTTGTTAACCTTCTGTTTCGCCTTGACCCCGACGGATAACGTAGTATCTGCGGGGTTTGGGTCATTGCCCCACATCTCGCCTGTGATAAACTTAAGTCCGTTCCATAACCACAGGATTCAGTTGTGATCGAAATCATAAACGTCACTAAACGGTTCCACACGCTCCGGGCCTTACACAACGTCACACTGGCCATTCCCCAGGGAGAGGTTCTGGGGGTGTTGGGACCAAACGGCGCCGGTAAGACGACGCTGTTTAAGCTCATCGCCGGTTTCCTGACGCCCGACGCCGGCCGGGTGCAGGCAACGACACCGGGCTGGCCAGCTATTGGCTTCAAGCCGGAACGGCTGCTCTTTCCCAACCAGATGCGCGTCCGGCAGTACCTGGAACTGGTGGCCGGGTTGTGTAACCTGAGCAAAGCCGAGGCCCGCCAGGCGGTGGAGGAAAACCTGGCCCGGGTCCACCTGACCGAAGCGGCCCATAAGCGGATCACCGAGTGCTCCAAAGGGATGCGCCAGCGGCTGGGGCTGGCCCAGGCCCTGATTGGCGACCCGCCGCTGCTGTTGCTGGACGAGCCTTCTAACGGCCTGGACCCGGAAGGCCAGGCCGACATCTGCCGCCATATCCAGGCGCTACACCACGCCGGTAAGACCATTGTCCTGGCTTCGCACCAACTGCACGAAGTTACCCAGGTATGCACCCGCCTGGTTATCCTTAACCAGGGCACCGTTCACTACGAAAACCTGATGAGCGCCGCCCTGGCCGAGCGGCCGCATGCCACGATTCAGGCAGACAAAGATATTACCCCCCTGGCCGCGGTGCTGCAGAGTCTGCACCCAGAGATCCAGGTTAACGGTCCCCAGGTCGTCTTGAACAATGAAGCCATGCGCCTGCGCCGCCACGTACTCAGCATCCTGGTGGGCGGCGGCTTTGACATTCTCCGCGTGGAGCAAAGCCGGGTGACGCTGGCCGAAATCTACGCCCAGGCTATTCAATGACCCAACGCATCTTTACTCTGAGTGGTTATCTGTTTCGCTCACTGCTTTTTTCGCTGGCCGGCCTGCTATACATCCTGGTAGCCCTGGCTTTTTACAAGGTCTTTTTCGATCCCCCCAAACGGACTCCCGATACCGACTACTACATTCTGGTCATCGGCATCTTCGGCATGGCCCTGACTTTCCTGACCACGCTGTCAGTGGCCGCGCGGGCCAATAAGGCCATTCACCTGCCACTGCTGGTCCGCCTGCCCAGCCGGGTGGAGTACCTGGCGGCCGTACTGCTGGCCGCCCTGGTTTTTGCCGGCCTGCTCCAGCTTTTTATTGCCTTCCTGGCCCTGGTATTTGGAGCGCCGGCCCTCAGCCTGCGCCAGGCGTTGGAAATCCCGCCGTTGTGGCTGTCGGTAAACGTCCTCATTGCCGTGCTGGCCCTGCACGCCTCAGACCTGGTGACGGCCGGCTGGTCGCGGGTCTACGTTTATGGCCTGCTCGCTATTCTGCTCTACGGCCAGGAGGGGGCCGACGTCATCGGCCGGTGGCTGGCTGCGCCGCTGCGGCGCCTGGCCAGCCTGTTTGCCACCCGGGGCTGGATCGGGCTGTCTACCCCGTTCAGCCGGGCCGGCGAGTGGACCAGCAGCAGGGGTGGCGAGATCCTGGAACAACTCCTGGGCTTTGTCTTCTGGCCGTTTGAGGCCGTGACCAACGCCACCATCCAGGGCTTCTTTAGCCGCACTCAGGCGCTGGCCCCGGCGATTCTGCTGTTGTATGCCACCATCCTCTTCCTGCTGGCGGCCGATTTCCTGGCCACCAAAGATTTGTTTCTCACGGAGTAACATCACATGGAATGCTGGCATTGTGAACGACCGGCCCACGCAGTTTGCCAGTTCTGCGGCCGGGCCCTCTGCAAGGCGCACGTCCAGGAGAAACCGTACATTGTCCATACCTACCGGACGGCCGGCGGCCAATACAAGGCCATCGTCGTGGACGGCAGCGTTTACTGCGGCGTCTGCAAACCCCAGGAAGACCCCATTACGCTGCAAGACATGGAATAAAGTGGGGAGGGGCGCAACTATGCGCTGGGGAGTCGTGGTAACTGCTCAGGCCGGTCTCTGACCGTGCCTGGGTGGCCGTGGCTAGAAACCCGCCATAGTCATGAGACCGGCCACAGCTAGAGGTGTGGAGAAAACGGGGAGCCATGAAAGATTTCTCCGGGTGGCTCTGGGGAACCATGAAAGATTTCTCCTGCAAAAGGGCATATATATCAATAGAAAAGCCTACAGGTAGTGT
Source organism: Chloroflexota bacterium (assembly GCA_022616275.1). Taxonomy (GTDB): domain Bacteria; phylum Chloroflexota; class Anaerolineae; order Promineifilales; family Promineifilaceae. The sequence goes on along the minus strand of JAKEFB010000018.1, from coordinate 5,668 downwards.
ATCAATAGAAAAGCCTACAGGTAGTGCTCTGTCAAGAGTTGTTTAATGGTCAAAGGCGGGCATCTGAGTCCTCAATTGAGGGTTGACAGAACAGTAGTATCGAAAACCTGGTGAGGGAAGTCGTCGTATTGCGCCGGCCAGCAACGCGCCGCCCTCTTTCATTCACCATTTTCCAGATCCAACCGGCCGGGAGGTTAGCAGGGAGTCATGTCTCAACAGCCGGTTTGCAACTCGCGCCAGGCCCAGGCGGCCCGGCGTCACAGCGTATCCTCTACCTTTTGGGGGGCGTTGCCTCTCCTGGCCGTGGCGGTTATCGCTGCCTGCAGCGGCCTGCCGGCCGGCCTTTCCGCATCTGCGCCAACCCGCCCGGCATCTCAACCATGGGTGATGCCGCCCGGCGACAGCCCTTGCATTGAAGCGCAAACGATTGGCGACCTGGCCAGACTCTATACCATTTCTTTCCCAGGCCAGTTGGGCGCTACGATGGCTTTCTCACCCGACAGTAAACACCTGGTCGTCGGCAGCCCTGATCGCCTGAGTATTGTCAACCTGGTGACGCTGGCGGTCGAAAGCGCCCCCGTGGCCTGCGGCCCTGGGAATGAGTGCCGGCAACTGGCTTTTAGCCAGGCCGGGGAAGGCGACCAGGCCCTGCTGGTGGTAGGTCCGGCCGTGTACAACTATCCCTTGGGGGGAGGCAAGGTCCGGCACAGGATGAACGTAGGGGCCGGCCGGGAACTCTCGGCCGTGGCCATTTCAGCCGACGGCCAGTACGTGGCTTTTGCCAGCCACCTGGCCGGCCTGGCCACGGGCGAAAATGCCGTGACCATTGAGCGCCTGGCAGGCTCGCACCACATCCGGCAGATCCCGTTGCCGGCCGGGCCGGTCCAGAGCCTGGCGTTCAGCCCGGACAACCAGTTTCTGGCCGTCGCCGGGCCAGGCAGCGACCCACAATTGTGGCGCGTGGCGGCGGCCTGCCTGGACCCGGCGGCTTGCGGGCCGGACCCAGTACCACTGAACCCCCTGGGCGGAACGGTCGCGATGGTCGCCTTTAACCACGGCCACAAAGCGCCGGCCGGCTGTTCCCCGGACGGCAACGACGAGCCCTGGCTGGTGGCCAGCAGCGGCGACGTGTGGGAGCCGGCCGGCGCGGCACCGCCTTTTCGACACTCCGGCAACGTAGGGGCCAGGGGAACGCCGGCCATTTCTGCCAACGGGGCCATCCTGGCCATCGCCAGCGCCGACCGGGGCGTCGTGTTTCACAGCGCCACCAGTACGCTGGCCGGCGGGCTCACCGGTGGCGGCAGCCCGCCCAATAGCGGAACCGAGTTCCGCCAGCTTGGCCAGGGGCTGCCTGTGCAGAATCCAGAGGCAGACCTCCAGTTTAGCCCGAACGGCCGGCTACTGGCGCTGGGCTGGAACGACCTGGCAAACGCCACTTACGTGGTGGAGTTGTGGGGCGTGAGCAGCCGGGCGCCTCTCAATACCGTTGAATTATTGCCGGCTCCATCGCCGGCGTACCTGGGCAGCGATATGGCCGTCGCAACGAATAACGAGCTTCTGGCCCTGGCGGCCGGGCGAGAAGTTTCAATCTGGCCGTGGCCCGCCGGCAGAACGCAGCTCTCAGCCCCTGCCCGTAAGCTGACGGCCGGCGGCGCCGTGGAGCGCCTGGCTCTGGACGACCAGGGGAACCGGCTGGCCGCGGCCAGCCAGGCTTTGACGGCGCCTTCGTACCTGGTCGAGGTCTGGGACCTGGCCAACCCGGCTGCGGCGGAGCCGGCTTTCCCCCCTTTGGAGACGCCTTACCCGGTGCGAGACGTTGGTTTCTTAGGGGATCGGCCGATTCTGGCGGCGATTGTGGGCCAGCAATTGTGGTTCTGGCAGTTAGACGCGGCGGGGAGGCTGCTGGCCCAGTTGGACATTGGCGGGGAGGCGCTGGAACTGGCCATCTACCCGGGCGGCGGCGCCCAGTACGCTATTCGAGTCGCTCTGGCCAACGGCACGGTACAGACATGGGACGTCAATTTCCCGGCCGTCATGCCCCGCCAGGTAGAGGGAACGGCCGCGAGCGGGGCGCCTTTCCACGCCGCGGCTTTCACTACCCAGGAGGGAACGGCCGTCTTTCTCGGTCCGGCGGCCGGGGTGCGCGAAATTAGTAACGGCTCGCTCTACAACCTGCCACTATCACCGGCGATGATCTCCCGCGACAAAGCGACCTTCAGCGCCGACGGCCATTACCTGGCTATTATCAGCGATTGCCAGTTGTGGATCTGGGACCGGTACGTGCTCCGCGAATTTACCAACCCGGAAACGGCCAGCCAACGTTCCCTGGCCGAGGTGCTACGCTCCCCAGACGGCAGTTGCCTGCGCCACGCTGTTTATCACCCTTTTGATAACAGCGCCGTAGCCGCCAGCTCAGAAAACGGCCAGGTTTATATCTGGCAAATCCTCCACTCTGACTATTAGACGGTGCTACAAATCCAAAGTAATACGCAGTGCCCGGTCAATCTCCTGCATTTTTCGCCCGGATAATGAGCCACGTAGTCGAAGCAATCGCGTTTTGGAAATAGCCCTTACCTGACCGCCGAGAGCTACTGAAGCAACAGCCAGGCCACCTGCACCCTTTGGAATTGGAACATCGTTGGGATATGACCGCTTAACATGCTCGGCATTAGTCAGTGGAACAATGACAATGACTGGACTGTGCTGGTTGATAGTGTCGCGACTGACAATGATGACCGGCCGGATTCCAGTCTGTTCTGAACCCTCGGTGGAACTCAGACGGGCGTCGTAAACGTCACCCCGCTTCATGATATAGCTTCTTCAGTTATGGATAAGGCTTCCCAGTCACTAACGGCGAATTCTTCCGCCACTTGCTCACTGAGTTCTAAATAGGCTGTGTCATCCGCCATGCTGGCAAAGGCCTGGTCAATTTCCTCTCGTTCTAATTCGGTTAAAAAGTACTCGAGCGCAGCAACGATCAGGGCATTACGGCTGGGGACAGCTCCTTTCTCTATCAATCGCTGGCTCCGTTCAACGAGTTCAACCGGCAGTGTGACTGTCGTTCGTACTGTCGCAAACTGATTTAATGTAATGGTCGCCATACTAAACTCCATCAGGTCCTATGCGTATATTGCTATCACTTTAGATGCTATTTTATATGCCACTTATTATATTCGCCCAGGCACAATCGCGCCAGAAAGGCTATTTTAAGGTATTTCTAACACATGGGCGTTACGCTTTCTATTTGAATTGTAGTTCGAGTTTGGAGTTAGAGTAAGAGACGCTAACTCTAGCTCCACATTCAGTAAAGGAGCCTGGAGCTATGACGAAGAAAGGATTACTTTGGTGGATCGCCGCCGTGGCGGTTCTGGCTTTGGTCCTGGCTGCCTGCCAGCCAGAAGCCTCTGATACCGAGCCACAAGGAGGCGTTGACCTCCCTGCCCAGGTTGAAGACAGGGTAATGGAAATGGTGGCTGAGGAGATGAACGTCGAAGTGCCGGAAGTGGCCTTCGTCTCGGCCGAACAGATAGACTGGTCAGATAGCTGCCTGGGGCTGGGCCGGCCGGAAGAGAGTTGCGCCGCGGTGGTCACGCCTGGCTACCGCGTTGTGGTCGAGGTGAACGGCGAGGAAGTTGAAGTTCGCACCGACACGGCCGGTGAGCAGATACGTGTGGCCACCGGTTAAGCAAACTGCTACTGAAAAGGAGCCGGGTTATCCCCGGCTCCCCTTTCTCACCTCCACAAACAAATCCCCTGGCAAAGACATAAAACTTTAAACTTAAATCCTTGACCAAATCCAAGAGGGTTCTATACTTATTGAAGCTCTCTGGGAGCATTTCCCATCAAAGTTCTTAACCTATTGTAAGAAAAGGAGGGGTAGACTGGAGGTCAGGATGTGTCCGCAAAGACAATTTAGAGGCCTTTATATTGTCCTTGCGTTTTTTTTCATCTTTCTCCTCCTCCTGGTAGGTTTTGCTGCCAGAGTGACTGCGTCTCCTAAGGTAGCAAGCGCTAACCAGAATAACGAAACCAGCCACCCTATTGGTGTACCGGTGGGTAGCGCACTCTACACAACAACCCAACAAGTTCTAATGCCATTGGTTTTCCATAACTACTCCGCCCCAACCTGGGTTCTACTAGGGCCTAGTGGAGTAGGTGTGGAAACCCTGGCCCTGGACAAAGTTTCACCGAATATCATTTACGCCGGAACCTTCAATGCCGGCGCATTGCGCTCACCGGATGGCGGCCAGACCTGGGAAACGATGGACAACGGCCTGCCAGGCAATGTATCAGTACAACACTTTGCCGTCGCGCCTACATTACCTACCCTTCTTTACGCAGGCGTGCGTGATCAGTATAAGATTTATCGTTCAGACAATGGAGGCGCTAGTTGGCAAGCAATGACTCCGCCTTACGTTTACTGGGTTGATGCTATAGCTGTGAATCCAGTCATTCCGACAATCGTATATGCAGGTATTGGTATTGTAGATACCCCTTACGGAGGGCACGTTGTACGTAGTACAGATGGTGGAAATACCTGGACGCAAATACTTCCCTATTACACTGTGGCTAGATCCATCGTCGTTGACCCTCAAAATCATCAGATCCTGTACGTGGGACGCGCTTTTCAAGGAGGGATGTTAAAGAGTTACGACGGCGGCAATAGTTGGCAACCTATTAATAATGGTTTAACCGGTAACGAATTGACCATTTATCAGATTGTCCTTGATCCAAACAATCCACAAATGTTGTTTATCGTGACGGGGGGAGGCCTGTTCGGCAGCGTTGATGGCGGCGAAAATTGGTCAAACATCAGCGCAGCGTTGCCAACATCTATTGTAAGCGCTGCTGACTATGCGCCTGGAACACCTGGTGTTCTTTTTGTTAGTTCCGTAGCGGGTGGGGTTTCTTCGGCTATATATTCGAGTTCTGATTACGGCAATACTTGGAGCAAAGTTAGTGATGTTCCGAATAACCTTTACATAGAAAAACTCGCTGTAGTTACAATTAGCCCGCTTTCACTTTATGTTGTTGGCAACAACACAATATGGCGACTTTCTGCTGTATCTGATTAATTGACTGGTATAAATCAGTCACCAGGCATGTAGAGCAGCCCAATATAAGGAGGGAGGTTAAAGTGAAATCACAGCTATCTTTTTACAGGGACCGGATCTTCTGGGTGCGAATCTTCCTACTGGCTCTGTCCATCATATGGATAGTCAGCCTTATGGCGACTGCAAACAGTGGGGAGGGAGATACAGGTGGAAGGGAAACCCTGCTGTCGGGCGATGTATATGACATACCAGAAGAGATACGCGAACAGGAAATTGAATATGCCAATAGTCTTAATCAATTAGGCTTTACTCCCGGATGGGATCGCACAAGCGATTTCATGATAGGCAGGGTAGCAGTAAGCCTCATTATGCCGGAAAGCACCGGCAACTTATACAATTGGACAAAAAATGAGATCGACACTGTTACAAGTGAAACATGGGCTTCATTGAACTGGTGGGCTCAAAAGGCCACTATTCAAGGGGTTTCTCTAGAATTTGTGCTGGACGGGCCGAATGTGGTGCCAACGAGTTATGAACCAATAACACATCCTCTTGGACCGCCTGATAATGTATGGTGTGGTGATGATGATTTGTGGATAGGAGATGTGATGGAT
>JAKEFB010000017.1 GCA_022616275.1 Chloroflexota bacterium | reverse complement strand
TCGGATTTGCTGGCCTATTTCAAACTCCGTCGCGCCGTTCTACTGCGTGTTCTCGCTTCCCTGGCAGAAGAACAATGGTCAAGAACTATGCTCCTGATCTGCCAATTCCCGCCGAAAGTTCGACCGGTACTCCTGGTAATGCGCCTGCGCCGCTGCCAGCCAGGCGGCCAGGGCTGCTTCGTCGCCGGCCGCCAGCCATTCCAGGACAGCCGCCAACTCCTCCTGATATCCTTGCAGCGCGGCCAGGACGGCGGCCCGGTTGGTCAGCAAAATGTCGAGCATCACCTGGGGGTCCGAGCCGGCCAGGCGCGAGGTGTCCCGGAAGCCGCTGGCGCTCACCGGCCACAGCCGTTCGTCCCGCTCGCCGGCCGCGGCCGCCCGTTGCATCAACAGGGTGGCTACCAGGTACGGTAGATGACTGCTGGTGGCTACCAGGTTGTCGTGCTCGCCGGCCGGCAAGAAGAGCGGCCGGGCGCTAATAGCCGCCACCAGCGCCAGGGCTACTTCCTCTATGACTTCATTCGTTCGTGAGTTGCGACAGAGGACAAAGGTCTGTCCCTGATAGAGGCCGGCCGTGGCCGAGGCCAGCCCGGCCGTTTCCCGGCCGCACATGGGGTGGCCGCCGATGGCGGCAAACGTGGCCGGCAAGGCGGCCATGGCCTGGCCGACGGCTTCCTTGGTGCTGCCCAGGTCCAGCACCAGGCAGCCGTCCGGCCGCAGCGCTGGCAGCTCGGCCAGCAGGCGCAGGATTGTGCGCACGGGCGTGGCCAAGACTACCAACCCGGCCGTGGCCACCCCCCCGGCCAGTTCGGGCGTCGCCTGATCTACAATGCCGCCGGCGACTGCCTGCCGGCACGTTTCCAGGTTAACGTCCACGGCTACCAGCCGGGCCACGTGCGGCCGCAGGGCCAGGGCCAGCGAGCCGCCCATCAGCCCCAGCCCGACAAGGCAAACCTCTTTACTCGTCAGGTCGTTGGTAAACCTCAATTTTTTGCCCGGCGCGGTCATAGACGGTTAAAAGTTCAAAGTTAGCGTGCAAATACGCTCTAAAAAGCTCGTAGTCCACCAGCTTGACCAACTGGTGCGGGGGTGGGCTGCCACCCTTGACGTGGACCAATACCATTGTAACGCCAGCTTCTTCGATGCGCCGGATCAGGAACGCCCCGGTAATCACCTCGTTCTGGACCCGGCCGCCGGCGATGACCGACGCTTCGCGGATGGACGCTCGATTGGCCAGAAAGTTAATGGTGGCGTAATCGGAAAGCACAATCTCCTCCGGTTGGGTACGGGTTGCCACGTAGGACGCCAGGCCTAGCGTGCCTTCCTCATAACGAGCGAAGAGTTGCGGCACGCTGGGCGTCGTGATCAAGATAGCCACAGCCATTACCCCACCCATTGTAAACGGCGTAACCAGGGCAAACCTGGGCTCTTTCTGGCTCAGCCGGGCGAATAAGAGCTGAAGCTGCCAGGCCAGAATAACAGCCAACACCGGCGTCAGATAGATGAGGTAGCGCGGGTTCAGGGGACGGCTGATGGCAAAAAAGACGGCCGGGCCAACAAACTGCCACCATAACGGCCGGGCCTCTACGCGCTTCATCTCTTTCCCGGTCAGCCACCACAACAATGGTATGAGAAGGAAAATCCTGTTATTTCTGTAGAAAAAGCCGGCGATAAAATCGAGCACGTAAGGGATGCGTTGCCAGAGGGACTGTTCCCGCCCCAGGTTCCAGTGGTGCCCCAGGATTTCAGGATAGTAGAACCCTAATTGGCTGTACAGGAGCACGGGAACGCCGGCGGCGGTGAGCAAAAATGGCCCGGCAAAAAAGAGACCAGCCACGAGAATTTCGCGACGCCTGGCCGGCTCTGACCACAATTGGTATAGGAAGTAGAAGGCCAGGCCAATTACCGGAAAGACGCCAAACAACTTCCACAAGACGCCGACGCCGTAACAAAAGCCGGCCACGGCCCAAAGCCAGCGCTTTTCCCGGCGCACCGCCAGCAGCACGGCCGCCAGCCCGGCCATCTCCCAGGCAAACATCATCGGGTCCGGCCGGAACAAACGCCCCTGCAGGTAGACGACACCGCTGCTCAAAACAAGCCCCAATGTCAAAATGGCGACCTCGACGCCCCAAATCTTGCGGACAACCAGGGTCAAGATGAACGTACCGGCCAGTAGTTGGAGCGTGGCCGCCAGGCGGAGAAAGAAGGGCGAGCGGCCGGCGACCGCTATAATCGTCTTCCCGGTCAGGAGAAAGAGAGGCTGCTGCTCGGCCACAAAGTCAATCCCTGGCTGTTGCCCCTGCTGCAGTTGCCAGGCCTCGTAAAAATCGGTCCCCTCGTCGTCGTCCAGCAACGAGCCGGTCAGGTTGGCCAGGTACAAAAACACAAAAGCGGCCGCGCCCAGCCAGAGCAATGCAAGGTAGATTGCTTCCTTGTGACGCAGGAACCTATCTTCAATTGGGCGAAACAACAGCGGAATTTCTATAAGTTACTCCCTGGAACTCCTACTGGATGGCACGGAACAACCTGGCTATCTGGCTTGAACTCTATTATAAACGACGGGAACCAGGCGACAAACGGTCACTTCCGTCGCCGGTCCTCTGGATCAACTTTCCGCCGGTGACTCCAGGCCCGGAATTATCTCTAAGAGCGGCCGGATTACCAACTGGCCGTCAAAGAGGAAGTACAGTTGGTCCGTCGCCGGATCATAGCCTGCCAGCCGGCCACCTTCGGCCAACACCACTACGTCCACCCGGTGCAAGAGTTCTCGTGTTTCGGCGGCCACCACCCGGATTTGCCCGCTGACCGCCTCGTACAGAAGGCTGCGCCGGCCGTCGGCGGCCGCGCCCTGGGGGATGAGGTTGGTCTCGCCGCTATTCACTTCATACCAGACCGCCCGGCCGTCCCAGGCCCAGAAGATGCTCGGCCCCAGACGACTGGTCGTCAGGCCATACAGGTTGCCCTGGAAGGGAATGGTCTGGTAGCGCAACTCGGTCGAGTAGCGGCCCAGCTCGGCCAGTGAGGGCACCTCGTAGGCCACCAGGCTCTGGCTCACCCAGGGGGTGCAGACGTAGGTAATGAAGCTCAGATACAGCCGGGCCGCCGCCTGGTCGTAATACGAGCGCTCGATCAACGCCTCGCCGCCCGGATCGCCGCAGACGCTCCGTTCAATACTCAACGTCTGCGTATGGCTAACCGTCCAGCCATCCGGGTCAATAGTGTAAATATTTTTGCCGCGAAAAGCGTAGGCCAGGCCGGTGAGCGGGTCCACCTGGGGGGCGGCCGGCGCCGGGCCGACGATAGGCAACGTCACGGTACCCAGCCGTTCACCCGTGAGGGCGTCCAGCACGGCTACTCCCGCCGCGCCCTGGTCTACAAACAGCCGGCCGTGGGCCGGGTCCAGGGCCAGCAAACCGACCGGGTCAAAAGCGGCCAGTAGCCGGCCGTCCCCGGTGGCCAGGGCCACTGTTTTGGTGATTCCATCCACCCGCCCCAGGGCATAAAGGCGGCCGGCCTGATCATCTATGAGCAGCGGCTCCTGGACCAGTTCCAGGTTGGGCAGTGGCGTCGCGGTAGGGGTGGCTGTCGGTCCGGCCGTCGGGGGCACAGTGGCCGTGGCCGGGATGGTCGGTTCGGCCGCCAGGGTAGTGGGGCCGGCCGTCGGGATGGCCGGAGCCGGCGTGGCCGTGGCCTGCGTTTTAATCATCAGTTGTGGTGGCGGTAAGGTGGCCAGCGGTGATACGGCCGGCGTTGGAGAAGCTTCCACCAGCGGAGTGGCCGTCGCCGTTACTGACGGTGGCACGCTTACCGGTTCCACTTCTCCGGGCTGGCAGCCGGCCGCCAGGAGTACGATTCCTAATAAAGCCAATATCAAAATTCTCGTTGTGTTCATCTTGTACCTTACGCCCAGTGCAAACTACGGACGTTTTGTTGGATATTTAAAGAGGCGAGGCAAAACCGGAGTTCGGCAGCCGAACCTTATTTGCTCTACCAAATCGCCCTACAATCATTCTAGCTCAACCCGGCCAACGGCCGATGGACGCCACCCCCACGCCCCACCACCCACTACCCACCGTCCCCATCAATTACCCAATTACTCAATTACCAATCTCAATTCTCCACCCCCTGCCATTCCCGTTAAAACCTGCTAGAATCAGGGAACGGCAACACAACCTAGAGGAAGAAAAAGCATGGCCAACGACTATATCTTTCGCGGCAACGCCCGTGAACTCGATCCCGAACTTAGCCGCCTGGTAGACCGTGAAGACCAGCGCCAGGCAGAAACCGTTATCCTTATCGCCTCGGAGAGCGCCTGCCCGGCGGCGGTGCAGGAGATGATGGCGACCGACTTCAGCAACGTCTACGCCGAAGGGTATCCCCGGCCGGAAAGCCGCCTCCAGGGCCAGGGAGAGATCCTTGACCTGGAGGCCGAACTGGCCCACTACCGGCGTTATAGCGATCCGCGCTACTACAAAGGCGTGGAATACGCCGATGTGCTGGAAGCCCTGGCCCGGCGGCGGGCGGCCGAACTCTTTGCCACCAACGGCGTCTCCCCGGATGACCTCTACGTCAACGTCCAGTCTCTCAGTGGCTCGCCGGCTAACATTGCCGTCTATAGCGCCCTGCTGGAGCACGGCGACACGATCATGGGCCTGGATTTGAACCACGGCGGCCACCTGACCCACGGCAGCAAAATCAGCCGGTCGGGCAAGGCGTATAACGCCGTCAGTTATACGGTTGACCTGGAAACGGAACAGCTTGACTACGAGGCCATTGAGGCCCAGGCCAGGCAGGTCCGGCCGAAGCTCATCGTGGCCGGCTTTACCGCTTACCCGCTCATCGTGGACTGGCAGCGGTTTAAGGCCATTGCCGACAACTGTGGCGCTTACCTGATGGCCGACATTGCCCACATTTCCGGGCTGGTAGTAGCCGGCGTCCACCCCAGCCCCATCGGCATTGCCGATGTGGTCACCACAACCACCCACAAGAGCCTGTGCGGCCCGCGCGGGGCCATGATCTTGACCCACCGCAAGGACATTGCCGGCAAGGTAGACCGGTCTGTTTTCCCCGGCGAGCAGGGCGGTCCCCACCTGAACACGATTGCTGCCATGGCCCTGGCCTTCAAGCTGGCTAAAACTGAGCAGTTCCGGGCCTTGCAGCAGCGGGTCGTCCGCAACGCGGCCTGCCTGGCGAATAAACTGGCCGAACGTGGTCTGCGCATCGTCGCCGGCGGCTCGGAAAACCACCTGTTGCTGATAGACACCAAGAGCGTCAGCCACGATGGCGTTCACCTTTCCGGCGACATGGCGGCCCGCATCCTGGACGTGGCCGGCATCGTCACCAACCGCAATACCATTCCTGGCGATAAAAGCGCCTTTGCTTCCACCGGCATCCGCATCGGCACGGTCTGGATCAGCCAACTGGGCTACGGCGACGCCGAAATGGATTTGCTGGCCGAGGCCATTGCCACCGTTTTGAAAGGATGCCAACCGTTCACTTACGACGCTTTGGGCGGCAAGGAGCAGTTACGGGCCAAAGTAGATTACGCCGCTCTACAGCGCGGCCGGACCATCGTTCGCCAATTGACCAGGCAGTTATCTCCTCAACCGGCCGGCGACACCGTAGAAATTCGCGGCGCAGCCGCTACCGGCCTGCTCAACGACGCCCTGACCAGCGACGTGCTGGATCTGGCAGATGGCCAGTCCCAGCCCACCCATCTTTTTACGCCGGGGTTATCGGCCAACGGCACACTGCGCCGGCTGGCGGCCGACCGTTACCACCTGCGCCTGGCCAGCGCCGCCGCCGCCCAGGCCGTGGTCGAATGGATCAACGCCCTGTCCGACGGCTACGTCCAGTTCGACGACCTGTACGCCAAGCTGCCCGGCCCGGTCATCGCCAAAACCGTGGCCGGCCAGCAAACGGCAGCGCCGGCCGGGACCGAAGCCGCTTTCGCCGACCACAAACCGTATTTCGTCGGCTGGCAAAACCGGCCGGCGGCCAGCAAGCCGCTGCCGCCTTTCAATTGGGAAGAGCCTGTGGATGCTCCACTGCGCCGCACCCAGTTGTACGACACCCACGTCAAGATGGGGGCGCGGATGGTGCCTTTCGGTGGCTGGGATATGCCGGTCTGGTATACCTCGGTCAGCGAAGAGCACAACGCCGTCCGCCAGGCGGCCGGTCTTTTCGACGTCAGCCATATGGGTGTGCTGGAGGCCAGCGGCCCGCACGCGGCCGAGTTCCTGAACCTGGTGACGACCAACGACATCAGTACCCTGGAAGTGGGCGAATCCCACTACACCTACCTGCTCTTCCCCGACGGTTCGGTGGTAGACGATTTGCTCGTTTACCGGCGCGGGCCGGAAAAGTTTATGCTCGTCGTCAACGCCTCCAACAACGACAAAGACTGGGCCTGGCTGACGGCCGTCAACGAAGGGCGGGTACAAATTGACCCGCGCCGGCCGTGGGCCAGGGTGCAACAGCCGGCCGGGCTGCGTGACCTGCGCGATCTTCAGTGGGGGGATGAATGCCGGGTAGACATTGCCCTGCAAGGTCCCCGGGCAACCGAGATCCTCCTCAAGCTGGCCGACGATCCGGCTGTCGCCCGGCGCATTAAGGCCGTACCCTGGGCCGGCTTGACCGAGGGGAAAGTGGCCGGACTGGACCTGGTCATTTCCCGTACCGGCTACACCGGCGAGCGAGTGGCTTACGAGTTGTTTGTCCACCCCGACCAGGCCGTAACCCTCTGGGAAGCACTGTTGCAAGCCGGCCAACCCCTGGGCCTGAAACCATGCGGCCTGGCGGCGCGAGATAGTACCCGCACCGAAGCCGGCCTACCGCTCTATGGCCACGAGCTGGCCGGGCCATTGGGCCTGAACCCAGGCGATGCCGGTTTTGCCAGCTACATCAAGCTATGGAAGCCGTTCTTCGCCGGCCGGGAAGCGACCATGGCCCACGAGCAAAAACGGGATCGGGTGGTGGTCCGCTTTCGCATGAACGAAAAAGGCGTCCGCCGGCCGGAGCTGGGCGACCCGGTGCTGGATAAGCGCGGCAAGGTGATTGGGACGGTGACCAGTTGCGCTATAGATAGCGAAGGTTACCTGCTGGGCCAGGCCGTCGTACACCTGGCGATGGCCGAGCCCGGCACGCCGCTGGCCATTTATCAACTGGGTGGAGGGCAACGGCCGTTGCGCGCTCCGGAGCAGATCACGCCCGGCGCGCGCCTGCCCATTCCCGACGGGGCCACGGTCCTCACCCGTTTCCCGGCCCGCAAAAAGTAATAGCCCATGATCCCATTACGCGATACCAACCCAACCCGCAGCACGCCGGTGGTGACTTTTGGGCTTATCGGCCTGAATGTTCTCGTTTTCCTGTACGAATTGACGTTGGAAAGCCAGGGTCAATTAGAACCGTTTTTCGTCCAGTGGGCCGTTATTCCGGCCCAGTTGTTGAACGATCCTGTGGGCGAATTACCCACCGTGGTCTCCTCGATGTTTCTGCATGGCGGCTGGCTCCATTTGCTGGGCAACATGCTCTACCTCTTTATTTTTGGCGACAACATCGAGGACCGGCTGGGCCACTTTCGCTTCCTGGTCTTTTATCTGGTCGCCGGTTTCCTGGCCACGGCCACCCAGGTCGCCATCAGCGCCAATTCGATTGTACCCAATATCGGCGCCAGCGGGGCGATTGCCGGCGTGCTGGGGGCTTACTTGCTGGAGTTCCCGCATTCCAAAGTCCTGACGCTGGTTTTCCGCTTTCTGACCGAAATTCCAGCCTACATCGTCCTGGGCTTTTGGTTCGTTCTTCAATTCCTGAATGGAGTGATGAACCTGGGCGCGCTCACCTCGGAAACAGGCGGCGTCGCCTTTTGGGCCCACATCGGTGGCTTCGTCGCCGGGCTGCTGCTGATTAAACCGTTGCAAATTGGCCAGCGGCGGGCCGGATGGAGATAATTTGGACGACGGACGACGGACGACGGACGATAGTAATCGTCTGCTGTCCAGCGTCCGTTACCCTCGCGTGATAGGGAAAAAGGAAGATAGGAGTACAAGTGGTGCGTCGCGAAGTCTTAACCTGGTCCGACGTGGACAAATTAATTGATTACCTGGTGCCGCAAATTCACGGCCGCTTTGATTCGATGATGATTATCACCCGGGGCGGCATCATACCTGGCGGCCTGCTGGCCGAAGCGCTGAACATTACCTACATTCTGACGGCCTCGATTCGCTTTCCGGCCGACTTTCCCGGCCTGCAAACCGGCCCGGAAGCCCGCTTTGCCGTGCCCGAATTTATCCAATTTCCGGCCGACGAGGTGCTGGCCGACCGGCGCGTGCTGGTGGTGGACGACGTCTGGACGCGCGGCCGGAACATCGTCACCGTCGCCGGGCGTATAGACGCGGCCGGCGGCCACCCGGAAACGTGCGTGCTGCACTATAAGCCGGCCTCGTCCCTCTACCCCGGCTACACCCCCACCTACTACGCGGCCGTGACCGACGCCTACATCGTCTATCCCTGGGAAATTGACCGGGGGCCGGAATCGCTGGGTATCTGGAACTGAATCGGCATTAAACCCTGTAGGTCGGGGTTTGATTTTGGGCTGGACGCAGGGCGGACGCTTTGTGGACGGCCGCTCCCTACAATGCTCCCATATTGTAACTTATCCACCTTTTACACAAGGAGCATTGTATGTACCCAGCGACTTCTGTTTTTCGTTTTTTAAGGTCTAGACGGCTAACGGCCGTCTTTCTGCTGGTACTGGCCATCGGGTTTATAGCGACCAGCTCTACCCCAGCCCTGGCCCAGTCCACGACCACCGTGAACACCACGGCCGTGGCTGACAACCCCAACGACAGCAAGTGTGACCTCTGGGAAGCCCTCCAGGCCATCGCCGACTACAACAACGGGTCCGACACGGACAGCGACGGCAGTATTGCTACCTACCACGAATGCAGCACCGGTTCTGGGCCACACTTCATCGTCTTCAGCGGTCCGGCAGCCGGCGGCACCATTACCCTCCCCACCGCCCTCTATAGCGGCCCATTCACCGGCTTGCCCTATGTAACGGACGACGTGACCATCACTGGACCGGTCGTCATTGACGGCGGGGGGCCAACTATCAATGACCAGATCTTTACGACCAATGCCGGCGGCAAGTTGACGCTGACCAACCTGGTGGTGCAAAATGGCTATACCAGCGGCGGTGGGGCAGCCATCCTCAGTCTGGGTGGCGACGACGTTATCAACATCGTCAACTCCAGTATTCAAAACAACACGGCCGAAGGCAACGGCGGCGCTATCAATGCCCTTGGTCAGGTCAACGTCCTGATGTCCAATTTTTCCGGCAATAAGGCCCTGGGTAAAGATGCCAATGGCAGCGACTACCCGGGCCAGGGCGGCGCCATCTACATGTCCGGTTATTCTTATCTCAATATCTCCCTGAGCAATTTTGCCGGTAATATCGCTACCGAAGGTGGTGGGGCTATCTTTACCACGGCCGACTCCGGCCAGATCACCGACACAGTGTTCAACGGCAACGTCGCAGACGACGACGCCATCACCCAGTACACCTACGGTGGTGGGGCCATCTACAACGGCGGCAACGACTCGGATACTGGCCTCACAATTACCCGTGTTGCCTTCGACGGCAACCTGAGCTTTAACGCACACGGCGGGGCCATTTACAACGCCCCCGATGGCTACCTGCACGTCTACGACAGCTCCTTCAACGGCAACATCGCCGGGGACTTGAGCCACGAAGAAATGGGCGGGGCCATCTATAACCAGGAAGTGCTAGACATCCGCCGGGTCATGTTCCTGGCCAACGTCTCCTCGCGCGGTAACGGCGGGGCCATCGCCAACGACCGCACCGGCCAGGCCACCTTTGGCAACGTCACCTTTACCGCCAACGGCGCGCCGGACGGCGACGGTGGGGCTATCTGGAACGGCAATACCCAACAGGGTGGGCCGGCCTCGAACGTCTTTCTGTACAATGTAACCTTGTCCCTGAACGCTTCTCCTAACGCTGGTGCGGCCATCTTTAACCAGACGGATGGTAGTCACACCGTTACGCTGGCCAGCACCATCGTAGACGGCATCGGCATCGCCGGGAATAGCTGCAATGAATTCCTGACCTCGCAGGGTTACAACATTGACAGCAGCACTAGCTGCGGCCTGACACAAATCACCGACCAGCCAAATACCGACCCTGGCCTGGAATTAATCGGCTTTAACGGCGGCCCGTTGGTCTCTTTGCTCACCCACGCCTTAGAGGTGGATAGCGCGGCGATAGACGCCGGCAGTAACGCGGTTTGCGCCAATGAGTACGTGGGCAATCTGGACCAACGGAGCGATCCGCGCCCCAAGGGGATTGCCTGTGACGTCGGCGCGTTCGAGACGGAACCGCTGGTCGCCGGTTATGGCTCCGATCCGGTCCCACCAGGACCAATTGTGATCGGCAATACCAGCGTGGGCGTGTCAATTACTAATACTTTTACTATTTTCAGCATAGGTAATACTGAATTGGAGGTGGACAACCCGGTTATCACCGGCCCTGGGGCGGGGCAGTTCCAGGTGTTGACGCCCTTCCCGGTCAATACGTCGTTCCAGGAAGATATAGTCTTACGCTGCAATGCCTCGGCCCTGGGCAGCTTCACCGCCTTCCTGGCCTTCACTACCAACGTTCCCAACCTGCCGGCCGTGACTTACCAACTGGAATGCAACGTCAACGCCGCTCCCACGGCCGGTTTTGGTTCCGATCCGATTGCCCCCGGCCCGCTGGACTTTGGGGCGGTGGAGGTGGGCGAGCCGGCCGTTCGGACGCTGACGTTCTTTGAGACGGGCAATGCTACCTTGAACGTGCCGACGGCCAATCTCTCTGGGGCGCACCCAGGCGATTTTACGTTCAACCCTTACGATACGACCATCAATAACGGCGAACCCCCGGTACAGTTACCGATTACCTGCACCCCATCCGGTTTCGGTTTGCGCACGGCAACTCTGACCCTGGCCACCAACGATCCTACTCAAACCAGCGTCAGTTACAACCTGGTCTGCGAAGGGGTGGCTCCGCCACCGGCCCCGTTGGCCGCTCCGGGTTACAGCTACATCAATGGCCAGGGAGGGCTCAATTCTCTGGATGGGGCCTACGACATCGCCATCAGCCCCGACGGCCTTAACGCTTACGTCACCAGCTACGTGGACGATACCCTGACCGTCTTTGACCGCAACGCCGGAACGGGCGAACTGTCATTCGTGATGTCCACCAGCAATGTAGACCTGAATGGGCCGGCGATGGTCGAAGTCAGCCCGGACGGCACCCAGGTCTACGTCACGGCTATAGACAGTGACTCCTTCCTCATCTACTCGCGCAACGCTGGCTCCGGTATCGTCGTCCTGGACACCGTTTGGACCAATGGCGACGGGGGTGGCGTAGTGACAGGGCTGGACTACCCCTATGGTGTTGTGGCCAGCCCGGACGGCCGTTTCATCTACGTGACCAGTTTCTTCAGCAACGCCATTGTCACCTTCTACCGGGATGAAGATGGGTTCGTCGGCTACGAGGGCGCCCTGGTAGACAACACCAACCTCTACCGGGCCTATCTGCCGGCTATCAGCCCCGATGGAAAACACATCTACGTCAGCGGTGGGTCTACAAGCGGTAATCAAGACGACGGCTACGTGACCGCTTACGAGCGAGATATCCTGGACGGTTCTCTGACCTTCGTCCAACATCGCTACGAGGGGCAACTGATCGGCTGCACCATCATCTGCTTCTATATCAGCGGCTTGAGCGGCGCCTGGGGCATTACCGTTAGCCCGGATGGGAACAACGTCTACGTCGCCGGCTATTACGACGATGCTATCGTGCGTTTTATTCGCAATCCATTCGATGGGACGCTAACGTACGGCGGCCGGATCACCAATTCCCTGGCCCAAACAGAGCCAGGTGAAGGGATAGACGCCATAGAGGCCGAGGGGTTAGATGGGGCGATGAACGTCAAAGTTAGTCCCGACGGCCAATATCTTTACGCTACTGGCTATGACTCCGATGCCCTGGCCGTCTTTGCCAGGAATTCGTCGAACGGTGTTTTGACCCAGGTCCAGACCCTGTACCCGGCGGCCGGTCTGCCGGCCCTGGATGGGGCGCGAGAAATTAGCGTCAGCCCGGACGGGACGGCCGTTTACGCCACCGGTTACCAGGACGACGCCGTGGTGGCCTTCCACACGGCCAACCCCGTGGCCACGTTGTCCAGCCTGCTGCC
Organism: Chloroflexota bacterium; assembly: GCA_022616275.1. Classification (GTDB taxonomy): domain Bacteria; phylum Chloroflexota; class Anaerolineae; order Promineifilales; family Promineifilaceae. The sequence goes on along the minus strand of JAKEFB010000017.1, from coordinate 959 downwards.
CGCCTCGGCGCCGGCCGGTAGCCCGGCCCTCACCGTGCGGGTGCAGGGGCAAAACTTTGTCCCCGGTTCCGTGGTGCGGGTAGATGGGGCCAACCGGCCGACGGCGTACGTGAACCCCGGCGAGTTGGAAGTGGAAATTCCCGGCAGCGAGCTGGCCAGCCCCGGCAGCCTGACCATTCAAGTCCTTAACCCGGCGCCAGGCGGTGGTCTTTCGGTTAACTCCTTGCTTTTCAGCGTCACCAACCCGGGCCAAAACCCCATTCCATCTATTGATTCGCTGCTGCCGCAGGGGGCCAACGCCGGCGATCCCGCCTTTTCGCTGACACTCTATGGCGTGAACTTTGTCAACGGGGCCACGGTGAAGTGGAATGGTTCCAACCGTACGACCACGTTTGTCAATAGCACCGAGTTGCACGCCGCCATCACGGCCGAAGACCTGCTGGCGCCCGGTTCGGCCGTCATCGCCGTGGTCAACCCGGGGCCGGGCGGCGGCGCGTCCAATACCGTGGTGTTCGACGTGGCTGCGCCTGGCCAAAACCCGGCGCCGAGCGTCACCGGCATTGACCCCGAGTTTACCGTCGCCCGGGGCGCGGCCAGCATCCCGCTTGTCTTGCGTGTCTTTGGGCAAAACTTCGTCCCTGGAGCGCAAGGGCAATGGAACGGGGAAAACCGGCCGACGCAGTTCATCAGCGAGACCGAGGTACGGGTAACGCTCAACGGTTTTGACGTCGCTTTTGGTGGATCGGGCGCGATTACCATCGTCAATCCGACGCCCGGTGGCGGCCCGTCGAACCCGGCCACGTTCATTATCTACCCTTATGCGGTCTATATCCCCATCATCTTGAAGTAGTCCGCATCACCCAAACCCCGCAGATACTACGTTATCCGTCGGGGTCAAGGCGAAACAGAAGGTTAACAAGTGGGCAGATTTAAGCAGTGGTCATAGCATAATCAGGGTC
>JAKEFB010000156.1 GCA_022616275.1 Chloroflexota bacterium | reverse complement strand
TATTCATGCCAAGCGGCTCAAGTGTGCTTGGGATATCAACTATCGTCTGCGCGTCTTAAGGCAGCTTTTTTCAGCCCCTTAATTTTCATGCGATTACCCTACGATCTCACCCACAACCTATTGACAAAGCCACAAAAAGGGAATATCATGTCCCGCAGTAAACTATTAACTTGTAGAGTAGTTTTATTTTATGTCCGTTCGCCACGCATTACTGGGGTTGCTGGCCCAGCGCCCCCGTCACGGTTACGAGCTGCACGACGCCTTTGAAGCGGTAGTTGGCGGCGAGCAAAACTGGGATGTGAAGCCGGCCCAGGTTTACACGACGCTGGCCCGGCTGGAAGAAAGCGGGCTGGTGCAGCAGGAAGCGGTGGCCCAGGACGGTGGACCGGAAAAGCGCATCTACGCCGTGACCCACACCGGCCGGCAAGAGCTGGAAGAATGGTTCCTGAGCGGTATTGAACGCGGCCACCAGCGGGACGAATTTTTCCTGAAGCTGATGCTCAGCCTGGTGTCCGGGCAGGCCGACCCGTACCGGGTCATTCAAAAGCAGCGGGCCACGCTTTACCAGGACCTCCATCCGCTGACCGTTCAGCGCAGCCAGGCCGACCCCAAAACGGGGTTGGCCCAGATTTTTTTACTCGACAAGGCTATTATGCACCTGGAGGCCGACCTGCGCTGGCTGGACCTGATCGAGGCCCGGCTGGACGACATCAGGCGCCAGCCGCTGCCTGAGCCGCAAGTAAAGCCGAGGGGCCGGCCGAGAAAAGGATTTTAGATTTTAGATTTGTGTCGTTGTTTCCAAAATTGTAGGAGTTTACATGCGCGGGGCACACCACGATAAACAAAAATGATCAGCCAAACGCAAGTTGCTTGCGTCGTTTATCTGCGTGAATCTGCGTCCCATTTTTAGAGGAGTTGTTATGTCCCTTATATCTGCTACCAACCTCACCAAAGTCTATGGCTCCGGCAACACGGCCGTGACCGCACTCAATAAAGTCTCACTACAGGTGAATCCCGGCGAGTTTATCGCCGTGATGGGTCCCAGTGGCTGTGGCAAATCCACCCTGCTGCACCTGCTCGGCGGCCTGGACCGGCCGACGAACGGCTCGGTGGAGATTGAGGGGCACAATTTGTCCGGCCTTTCTGACGCCAAACTGACTGAGCTGCGCCGCCGCAAAGTGGGTTTCATCTTCCAGTTCTTCAACCTCGTCCCGGTGCTAAACGCCGTGGAGAACGCCGCTCTGCCCATCATGTTGGATGGGGTACGGCCGGCCGAGGCCAAAGCCAAAGCTGAAGAATGGCTGGCCCAGGTTGGCTTAGGCGACCGGCAGAGCCACCGCCCCGACCAGCTCTCTGGCGGGCAGCAGCAGCGGGTGGCCATTGCTCGCGCCCTGGCGGCCAACCCGGCCCTGGTGCTGGCCGACGAACCGACCGGCAACCTGGACACGTGCGCTTCGGACGAGATCGCTGCCCTGCTGCGGCAGGTGGCCGACGAATGGGGCCGGGCTGTGGTGATGGTCACCCATGATCCCCGTATTGCCGCCCACGCCGACCGCATCATCTTCCTGAAAGACGGGGCCATCACCGACGAGACCATCCTGGAACCCAAGAACGGCCAGAATGCCGAGGTGTTGGCGGAGAAGATGCGGGTCATTGGGGATTAGCAGGCCAGGTGACTGTCACTTCCGCAAGTGACAGTCACCTCTGAACCTAAGGAGTTGCTATGAACATCCAACTAACCCTCGCCTCCCGCTACCTCGGCGTCCGCAAGCTGCGCACCGTATTGACCACCCTGGCTATCGTTTTTGGTGTGTTGGTGATCTTCGGCCTGAACACCGGGCTGCCGGCCTTTGTCCAGGCCTTCCAGGCTAATGTCCTGGCGGCGGCCGGGCAGGTGGATGCGACGATCACGCTCAAGACTTCCGACGCCTTCGACGCCGCGGTGGCCGGGCAAGTGGCCGCGGTGGACGGGGTGCGCGCCGTTTCAGGCTTTCTCAACCGGACGGTCAACGTACCGGCCGATTATTTTGACGGCGATCCGGCCGTTCCCGACACCGTGAGCGCCCTTTCCCTGGTGGGCATTGACCCGGCCCAGGCACGGACGGTCCACGTCTATTCCGTTAAAGAAGGTCGTTTTCTTGAGGCCGGCGATTCAGCGGCGGCGGTCATCAGCGAGAGCCTGGCCGAGACGACTAACGTCCGGCTGGGGGAAAGCCTCAAGCTGCCCACCGCCCAGGGCGAAAGCGCGTTAACCATCGTTGGTATCCTGCCGGCCCGCGCCCTGCCGGGCAACGAGGAAGTATTGGTCACCCTGTCGCAGGCGCAGGCCATGCTGGATATGCCCGGCCAGATCAACACTGTCGAGGCCAATTTCGATACGCTTGAGGAAACCCGGCGGGCCGAGATCGAGAGCGCCATCCTCAACACCCTGGGCGACACCTATCAAGTGGGCTCGCTGGCTTCTGGCTCGGAGTTGCTGACGAATATCAAAGTCGGCCAGGCGATCTTCAGCCTGTTGGGGATACTGGCCTTGCTGATGGGCGGCTTCATCATCTTCAACACCTTTCGGACTATCGTGGCCGAGCGGCGGCGGGATATTGGGATGCTGCGGGCGCTGGGCGCCAGCCAGGCTACCATCTTCGGCGTGATCATCAGCGAAGGCCTGGTACAGGGCCTGGCCGGCACAGGTCTGGGTCTGGCGCTGGGCTACCTGTTGGGGTTGGGTTTGCTTTCCTTAATGGGCCCGATCCTGCAGCAGTACATGAACGTGAATCTCGGTTCTCCGGTGATTTCGCCAGGACTGGTAATCGGCAGTATCGCCATCGGCGTCGGCGTGACCCTGTTGGCGGGCCTGCTGCCGGCCATGAGCGCCAGCCGGGTGACGCCGCTGGAAGCGCTGCGGCCGTCGGTTGGGGCTTTTTCCTTCAAGCGGATGGCTGGCTTTGCCTTCTGGAGTGGCGTAGCGATGATCGCCCTGGCGGTGGCCGGGCTCCTGTCCCGGAACGTCAGCCTGATCGGGCTGGGCGGCGTCCTGTTTGTCCTGGGGTTGATTCTGGCGGCCCCGGCGCTGGTCAACCCAATCGCCAACCTGTTCGGCGCGCTGCTGGCCGCGATCTTTGCCCGTGGCGGAACGGCGCAACTCGCGGAAGGTAATCTCTCTCGCCAGCCAACACGGGCGGCCATTACGGCCAGCACGACGTTGATCGGCATGGCCATCCTGGTCATGGCCGCGGCCGTTATTTCGAGCGTGGAGATCGGCTTTGGGCGCGTCATGCGCAAGAGCCTGGGCAGCGACTATATCCTCGTGCCACCCTCGATTGCGGTGTGGGGCACCAACGTGGGGGCAGGCGCGGAGCTGGCTGATGAACTACGGGCCATTGACGGCGTATCGGTGGTGAGCACGCTGCGCTTTGCGCCGACGCAGATTAACGGCCTGGCCACTTCGGTATTGGGCATTGATCCGGCCAGCTATCCGCAGGTGAGCGGTCTGACTTTCATCGCCGGCGACGAAAGTGCGGCTTATGGCGACCTCAAAGCGGGCCGCAACATCATCGCCAACGGCGTGCTGGCGACGACGGCCGGGGTGGAAGTGGGCGAGGAAATTGAATTGATTACCCCCACTGGACGGCAGCGTTACCGTGTTGTGGCCATCGCCAACGATTACCTGAACGCGAAGCTGGCCACCGGCTACATCTCGCACAGCAACATCCAGGCCGACTTCGGCCGGGACGAGGATGTTCTCCTGCAAATGAACCTGGACCCCCAGGCAGACCGCCAGGTGACGGAGGATGCGCTCAAGGGAGTTCTGGGCGCCTACCCGCAGTTTCGCCTGATCGCCGGGCAGGAATATATTGAGGAGAACTTGCGGATATTCAACGCGGCGTTTGCGGGCATGGTGGCGATGGTCCTCTTCCTGGCAGTGCCGTCGCTGATCGCCATGGTCAACACGCTGGCCATCGGGGTGATCGAACGGACGCGGGAGATTGGCATGTTGCGGGCCGTAGGGGCGACACGCGGCCAGGTGCGGACGGTCATCGTCGCCGAGGCGCTCATTTTGGCGGCAATCGGCACGGCCTTTGGCCTGCTCGCGGGCCTGTACCTGGGCTATATGGCGGTGGAGGCCATGCGCGCCGCGGGCTTCCCGATGGAATACGTCTTCCCGGCCACCGGCTTGTTGTTGGCGATCTCCGCCGGCCTCCTCTTCGGCGCGCTGGCGGCCGTCATCCCGGCCCGCCAGGCCACGCGGCTGGAGATCGTCCAGGCGTTGCGTTACGAATAATAATTCCGGCGGCCGGGAGTTGCCCGTAGGGCTGAAGATCAATCGCGAATGAGCGTACAACGCTTCACGAATGGGCGAATGGCGCGAATGTTTGAAAAAATGTTCGCGCCATTTGTTCGTTGGCGAACCAGGAAACGGCGCTAGAATATAAGGTGCGATGCAATCAACCGCTTATCCGGTCCGGCTGGAGATCCTGGAAGCGTTTTGGCAGTCGTTTATGGCTACCGGCCGGGTAGAGCCGGTTGCGGGGGTTGAGCCGGACCCGGCCGTGATCCAATCGTGGCAGCGCTGCGCTTTACGGCTGGACCCGCGCGCCCGGCCGCGCCCGGCGACGATTAACCCCCAGGCCCTGGCCTCGGTTTTGAAGGCCCAGTCGGACCTGATTACCGTGGCCATTGCTTACATTGAAGATATCCACCAGTTCATCGAAGGCTCCGGCTGCGCCGTTCTCCTGGCCGACGGCACTGCCTGCGTCTTGGCCGTCGGCGGCGATCCCCCGGCCGTCGAATTAGTCAACGAATTGGGCCTGGGCCAGGGCGCTTACTGGCTGGAAGGGCAACTCGGCAGCAACGCCCTGGGGGTGACGTTGATTAACGCCATGCCGGTCCAGGTGGTGGGGGCCGAACATTATTTCCAGGCCTACCATCACCTGGTGAGTACGGCGGCGCCGATCCACGACGTGAACGGCCGGATTATTGGCATCATGGCCGTGGTTGGGCCGGCGGCCACGGCCACCTCGCACACGCTGTCCCTGGTCATGGCCGCGGCGCGGGCCATTGGCAACCAGTTGCAGACAAATCTTTACCTGGAAGAAGCCAACCGCCGCCTGACGGAGGTCAATACCATTCTCGAATCTATTGTCGAAGGGATCATTGCCTGGAATGACAGCGGTAAAATCAACCACATTAACACCCAGGCGGCCCACATGCTGGGCCTATCACCGCCGGCGGTGCTCGGCCAGCGGCTGACCGACGTGCTGAATCTGCCGCCGGCCCTGGCCGAGGCGATGGCCGCCGGCCAGGAAATCTGGGACGTGGAGGCCGCTTTTGAGGTCAACGGCCAGACCGTCACGCCGTTAGTCAGCCTGCGTCCCATTTTTGAAGGTAAAAGTGGGCCGGTCGGTTACATGGCCATGCTGCGGCCAGTGGAGCGTGTCCGCCAACTGGTGTTCCAGCAGGTCGGCGCCCAGGCCACTCTCTCGCTGGACGATATTCCGGCCCAGTCGCCGGCGATGCGGCCGGTGCTGCGCCAGGCGCGGATCGCCGCGAGAGGCATGGCTCCGGTGATGCTGCGGGGGGAGGGGGGTGTCGGCAAAAACCACCTGGCCCGGGCCATCCACAAGGATAGCGGCCGGGCGAACAAGCCGTTTATCAGCATTAACTGCCGGGCCATTCCCCACGAATTGATGGCGGGTGAGTTGCTGGGTTACGAAAAGGGTGTGGCTACGGACGGCCGGCCCAGTAAATTTGAGCTGGCCGACGGCGGCAGCCTGTTGCTGGACCAGATTGAAAGCCTGTCCCTGGAGATGCAGGCAGCGCTCCTGCACGTTATTGAGACAGGGCACGTGATGCGCCTGGGCGGCACCCGCCCGATTCCGGTGGACGTGCGCATTATCGCTTCGACGGCCGACAACCTGGAACAATTGGTGGCCGAAGCCCATTTTATTGACCACCTCTTTTATCGCTTTGGCGTTTTTACGATCACCATTCCGCCGCTGCGCCAGCGTGTAGAGGATATTTCCGTGTTGGCCGAGCGCTTCCTGGCCCGCTTTGCCGAACGTTTTCACCGCCCCGGCCGGGTGGACGAGGGGGCGCTCGACATCTTATGCCGCTATCCCTGGCCGGGCAATGTCCGGGAGTTGGAAAGCGCCCTGGAACGAGCCATGCACCACAGCCCAGACGAGATTATCCGGGCCGTGGACCTGCCCGACGTGGTGCGGAACGGCCGGGTGATAACCGGCAACTCCCCTTATCCCCAACCGGTTCTTTCAGCCACCGAGGCCGAGCGGGAGGCCATCATTCGCGCCGGCTGGGCCTGCCAGGGCCGGGTGACGGAAATGGCCCGGCAGTTAGGTATTGGCCGGACCACCCTCTGGCGCAAAATGAAGCGCCACCAACTGGCTTCAGAGCACTTTCGTGTTTGATCGGCCGGCCACGGCCGAATCAGGTTGTTCCGAAATGAAACAGAATGGATGCATTCTTGTTTCAATCTGAAACAATTTTGCCTTACTGATTGATCCTCGTCCTAAATTCGTTAAGATTTAACTTGGCAGTTTTGTGCAAAGCAGCTAATAAATTCAATCCAGTACTGTAAAACCTGCCTGAACGCCGCTACACAGCGGCAATCTCTTGTTTCCTAACAACTCCATATGACCGCAGTGTATCTCTTCCGATTCTTGGGGAAGATAGTCTATGGTGTGTTAGACGGTGAAGAAGGAGAAAAGGAGGGTAGCATTATTGCAGAAGCGTGAAAGCATTTTCCCCACGAGCGCCTCGCTTATAATCCTATATTTCTATTTATCAATCACCTACAGGAGAGGAAAAAGATGAGCAGTCAGTTTTTGGGCGAACTGTTTGGCACCATGTTTCTCATTATTTTGGGTGACGGTGTGGTTGCTGCCGTCCTGCTTAATAAATCCAAGGCGCAAAACTCGGGCTGGATTGTCATTACCACAGGGTGGGCCTTTGCCGTCATGGTTGGTGTTTTTGTGTCCGGGGCTTTTGGCAGCGGCTTTGCCCACATTAACCCGGCCGTCACCATCGCCTTTGCCGTCGCCGGCCGGTTTGATTGGGCGGACGTGCCCATATTTATCGTCGCCCAGGTAATTGGCGCCTTCCTGGGCGGGGTTATTGTCTGGCTGGCCTATCTGCCTCATTGGGGCGAGACGCCTGAGCAGGGGTTGAAGCTGGCCGTCTTTTCCACCGGCCCGGCCATTCGCAACACCGTCACTAACCTGATCACCGAGGTTATCGGCACGATGGTCCTGGTGCTGGGCGTCTTCTCTATCTTTTCCAGTGGCGCAACGGCTATGGCTACCGGTGGTATTCCGGCCGCTGGTCTTGGCCCTTTGCTAGTAGGCGCGTTGGTGTGGGGCATTGGCCTCTCGCTGGGCGGCCCGACGGGTTATGCCATTAACCCGGCTCGTGACCTTGGGCCGCGCATTGCCCACCAGCTCTTGCCTATCGCCGGCAAGGGCGCATCAGACTGGGCTTATGGCTGGATTCCGGTGGCTGGCCCGATCATCGGCGGCATCCTAGCGGGCATCTTCCCCCTGATTTTCGCCATGTTTGGCTAACGCCTAAAGGAGTGTATTGTAAGATGAAGAAGTTAATTAATGCCGTTGAAGATGTCGTCAAAGAACAGTTAGAGGGAATGGCGGCCGCCCATCCCGACCTGCTCAAGGTTCACTTTGAGCCCAACTTCGTTTACCGGGCCGACGCCCCGGTCCAGGGCAAGGTGGCCCTGGTTTCTGGCGGCGGCAGCGGGCACGAACCGATGCACGGCGGCTTTGTCGGCCTGGGGATGCTGGACGGGGCCTGCCCAGGCGAGGTCTTCACCTCACCCACGCCGGACCAGATGTATGAGTGCGCCAGGACGGTGGATGGTGGCGCGGGTGTCCTGTTCCTTGTCAAAAATTACACCGGCGACGTGCTCAATTTTGAAACGGCGGCCGAGCTGGCCCACGGCGACGGCATTAAGGTGCAGAGCATCCTCATTGACGACGACGTGGCTGTCAAGGATAGCCTCTATACGGCCGGGCGGCGCGGCGTTGGGACCACGGTGCTGGCCGAAAAGATCGTCGGCGGCGCGGCTGAAGCCGGCTACACGCTGCAGCAATGCGCCGATTTGTGCCGCAAGGTCAACCAGTACGGCCGGTCCATGGGCATGGCCCTGACTTCCTGCACGGTGCCCGCGGCCGGGAGGCCGACCTTTGAATTGGGCGAAAACGAGATGGAAATCGGCATCGGCATTCACGGTGAGCCAGGCCAGAAACGGCTGCCCCTGGCGACGGCCGACGAAATTACGGCGATGCTGACCAACGAAATCCTCGACGACCGGCCTTACACCCGCACCGTCCGTGAATGGGACAACGACAAAGGCGAGTGGGTGGAGAAGGAGTTGACCGACGAGCCGTTCCAGGCCGGCGACCGGGTGATTGCCTTCGTCAACAGTATGGGCGGCACACCGGTGTCTGAGTTATACGCCGTCTACCGCAAAGTGAAAGAGATTTGCGATGGCAAGGGTGTTCGTATCGTTCGTAACCTGATCGGGCCCTACATCACTTCCCTGGAGATGCAGGGTTGCTCGATCACCCTGCTGAAAGCTGACGACGAAATAGTCAGGTTCTGGGATGCGCCAGTAAAAACGCCCGGCTTGCGCTGGGGCGTTTGAGCGGTAGTAGAGACGTTGCCTGGCGAGACGTCGCATCGCAACGTCTCTACGGCCCAAGGATTAAGGAGCGACTCTTTCATCATGGTCACAAAAGCGCAAATTGTGCAATGGCTGGAAGCTACGGCCGCCGTCCTCAGCCAAAACAAGGAATACCTGACTCAGCTTGACGCGGCTATTGGCGACGCCGACCACGGTATTAACATGAACCGGGGCTTCAAAAAGATCATGGAAAAACTTCCTAGCGTTGCCGACAAAGATATCGGCAATATCCTCAAGACGGCCGGGATGACCCTTCTCTCCAGCGTTGGTGGGGCCAGTGGCCCGCTATACGGCACCTTTTTCACGCGGGCCGGGATGGCCATGACGGCTAAAGAGGAACTGAGCGACGAAGACCTGCTGAAATTGTTGGAGGCAGCCGTGGATGGCATTCTGCAGCGTGGCCGGCCGCAACCGGGTGACAAGACGATGTACGATGCCCTGGCCCCGGCGCTGGCGGCGCTCCGGGCGGCTCTGGCTGAAGGTCAGGATACGGTAACGGCGTTGCAGGCGGCCGTGAATGGGGCCGAACAGGGTATGAAAGAAACCATACCGATGCAGGCCAGGAAGGGCCGGGCCAGTTACATGGGTGAGCGTAGCATCGGCCACCAAGACCCGGGGGCCACGTCCTCTTACCTGATATTGAACGCTTTGTTGGAGACGTTGGCGAGTTAAGTAGTGAAAGGAGTGTAAACGAGATGGCCAAGTATGTAGCTGCAATTGACCAGGGTACGACCAGCACCCGTTGTATGATTTTTAACCATTCGGGCGAGCCGGCAGCGGCTCACCAAATGGAACACAAACAACTCTATCCCAAACCGGGCTGGGTTGAACACGATCCGATGGAAATCTGGGCCAGGACGGAGGATGTGGTTCGCGAGGCAGTGCGCAAAGTGGGCGCTTCGGCCGACGACATTGCCGCCGTCGGCGTTACCAACCAGCGCGAGACGACCGTGGTCTGGGATAAGACCACCGGCAAGCCTTTCCACAACGCTATCGTCTGGCAGGATACGCGGACGGACAGGATCTGCAACGAGCTGGCCAAAAACGGTGGCCAGGATCGCTTCCGCGCCAAGGTGGGCCTGCCGCTGGCCACCTATTTCTCCGGCCCGAAGATCAGGTGGATCCTCGATAACGTGGATGGGGTTAAAGAAGCGGCCGCCAAAGGCAACGCCCTCTTCGGCAATATTGACACCTGGGTCATCTGGAATCTGACCGGCGGCCCTAATGGCGGCAAGCACGTTACCGACGTTTCCAACGCCAGCCGGACGATGCTGATGAATCTGGAAACGCTTGATTGGGACAGGGACATTGCCGATACAATGGGCGTTCCGCTGTCGATGTTGCCCAAGATTGCCTCTTCCTCGGAAATTTACGGCCACACCAAGGCTGACGGCCCCTTTGGCGGCGCCCTGCGCGTCAGCGGTGACCTGGGTGACCAGCAGGCGGCGACTGTCGGCCAGGCCTGCTTCGACCCCGGCGAGGCCAAAAATACCTATGGGACCGGCTGCTTTATGATCCTGAATACGGGGACCAAGTTGGTGCCGTCGAAGAGCGGCCTGCTGACTACCCTTTGCTATAAATTTGGTAACCAGCCGGCCATCTATGCCCTGGAAGGTTCCATTGCCATTACCGGCGCGCTGGTTCAATGGCTGCGCGACAACCTGAAGCTGATTGACTCGTCACCGGAAGTGGAGAACCTGGCCCGGACTGTAGAAGACAACGGCGGCATCTACTTTGTTCCTGCCTTTTCCGGTCTTTTTGCCCCCTACTGGCGCTCGGACGCGCGCGGCGCAATCGTCGGCCTGACCCGCTACGTCAATCGCGGCCACTTTGCCCGGGCGGCCCTGGAAGCCACCGCTTACCAGACGCGCGAGGTGCTGGACGCCATGAACGCCGATTCCGGCGTTGACCTCAAGGCGCTCAAGGTGGACGGCGGCATGGTCTATAACGACCTGCTGATGCAGTTCCAGGCCGACGTGTTGGGTGTGCCCGTCATCCGGCCGAAGGTGGCCGAGACGACAGCGCTGGGAGCGGCTTACGCCGCCGGCCTGGCGGTGGGCTTTTGGGAAGGCACCGACGACATGCGCAAAAACTGGGGCATGGACAGGCGCTGGGAACCCACGCCAGGCAGCAACGCCAGCACCGAACTGTATCGCCTGTGGAAAAAGGCTGTCACCCGGACCTTTGACTGGGTCGAACACGAGTAAGCGTGATCTGTTTAAAATCGCGAATGGCGCGAATGCGCGTATTACGCGGGGCGAATAAGGCGAATACTTTTTCTTAAAAATTCGCGCCATTCGTTGATTTGCGTCATTCGCGATGAAAAAGCGCGTTCATGTTGACGCTAGAAACAGAGGTCCTGGTCATCGGCGGTGGGGCGACGGGCGTTGGGGTAGTCCAGGACCTGGCGCTGCGGGGCTTCCGGGCCATCCTGGTGGAGAAACGGGACCTCACCCACGGGACGACGGGGCGCTATCACGGCCTGTTGCACAGTGGCGGCCGGTATGCGGTCAAAGACCCCAAGGCCGCCACCGAGTGCATTGAGGAAAACCGCGTCCTGCGGCGGATTATGCCCCATTGCCTGGAGGATACCGGCGGTTTCTTCGTGACAACGCCCTGGGACGACCCGGCCTACGGCGACGCCTTCCTGGCCGGCTGCCGGGCGACGGGCGTGCCCTGTGAGGAAATCTCCACCGGCCAGATGTTGAAGGAAGAGCCGTTGCTCAACCCCCAAATTAGTCGCTGCTTTCGTGTGCCCGACGCCGCGGCCGATTCTTTCCTGGCCGCCCGGTGCGTGGCCGAATCGGCCCGGCAGCACGGCGCACAAATCCTGAACTACCACGAGGTCCGGCGGCTTGTGCGCGAAGGCGACCGGGTTGTCGGCGTGCTGTGCCACGACCTGGTGAAGGACGAAGAGGTGACGATTCAGGCCGGCGTGGTCGTCAATGCTTCCGGGGCCTGGGCCGGCAAGATCGCCCAGACGATTGGCCTGGAGGTTAACGTCCGCGCCGGCAAGGGCACGATGATCGCCGCCAATCACCGCATCGTCAACACGGTTATCAATCGCTGCAAGATGCCGGCCGACGGCGACATTATCGTACCCATCCAGACGGTGGCGGTTATTGGCACGACCGACGAGAACGTGCCCGACCCTGAGCGCTTTGCCATTGAGCCCTGGGAAATCCGGTTGATGCTGGAAGAGGGCGAGAAGCTGGTGCCGGGTTTCAAGCAGATGCGTATGCTGCGGGCCTGGGCCGGGGTCCGGCCGCTTTACCAGGAGACAAAAGCGGCCGACACGCGGGACATCACCCGCGCCTACACCCTGCTTGACCACGAAACGCGCGACGGCGTGAGCGGTTTTATCACCATTACCGGCGGCAAGTGGACGACGTACCGGCAAATGGCCGAAGTGACGGTGGATCGGGTTTGCGAAAAATTGGGCGTGCAGCGGCCGTGCCGGACGGCCGAAGAAACATTGCCCCAGCTTTACCACGCCGGGCAGCCGACAAAAGGCGCTTACCACTTCCTGGGCTCGCGCCTGGCGCGAACGGAAGAACGCCGGGCCTATGGCAACCTGGTCTGCGAGTGCGAGATGGCCACATACGAGGACGTGGAACGGGCCATCGTGGAGGGCCAGGCCAAAACGTTCGACGACGTGCGCCGGGCGGTCCGCCTGGGTATGGGACCGTGCCAGGGTGGCTTTTGCACCTACCGGGTGACGGGCCTGCTGCACGCGCTGCGCCAGCCAGCCATTGAAGAGACGAACGTGGCCTTGCGGGACTTCTTGCAAGAGCGATGGAAGGGCCTCGTGCCCATTTTGTGGGGACCGCAGTTGAAGCAAGAGCGGTTGGACGAGTTGATTTATCTGAGTGTGTTCAACGTGGACCATTTGCCGGGGCCGGCGGCGTCCCGGTTAGCCCCGGTGGTGTACGAGCCGGGGACGGTCGAGGAGAACCCAAAGGCGGCAAGGTGAATGACGTGGTTGTCATCGGCGCAGGGCTGGCCGGCCTGACGGCTGCCTGGCAGATAGCGGCGCGAGTCAAGAAGGTGAGCGTGGTGGCCAAAGGCTGGGGAGCGACGCACTGGCACGCCGGCTGCATTGACGTGCTCGGCTATTACCCGCTGGAAAGCCAGGAGCCGGTGGCGTCGCCGGCCGAGGCGGTCGCCCGGCTCATCGGCGAAGAGCCGCACCACCCATACGCCCTGATCGGCCTGGACCGGCTGGCCGCAGCGATCCGGGCGTTCCAGGCGTTGTGCCAGGCAGCCGGCTACCCGCTGCACGGCTCGCTGGAGCAAAACTGGCTGCTGCCCTCGGCCGTGGGAACCTTCCGGCCGACGTGCCTGGCCCCGGAGACGATGGTGGCCGGGGATTTGCGCCAGGACACGCCCATGTTGCTGGTCGGTTTTAAACAACTGGGCGATTTCTATCCCCAGGTGGCCGCCGACAACCTGGCCCACCAGGGAATACCGGCCAGGCACGCCGTTCTGGACCTGCCTAGCCTGGGCCAGTACCGCTTCATCACCCCGGTCATCGTAGCTGGCCTGATGGAGCAGACCGCCTTCCAGGCTGAGGTCGTCGAAGCGCTCCGGCCGCACCTGGGGCCGGCCGCCCGGGTTGGTTTCCCGGCCGTGCTAGGCTTGCGGCGAGCGTTATGGGTCAAGCAGGAATTAGAAACGGCGCTGGGCCGGCCGGTCTTCGAGATTCCCGGCCTGCCGCCATCGGTGCCGGGCATCCGGCTGCACCACATTTTGCAGCAGGCCATCCAGGCGAACGGCGGCCGGGTCTACGACGGGATGCAGGTCATCGGGCAGGAACAGGCCGGCGGCCGGGTGGCGGCCGTCTATAGTGAAACGGCGGCCCGACCACGCACCCACCGGGCCGGGCAGTTTGTCCTGGCGACTGGCGGCATCCTGGGCGGTGGCATCGCCACTAACCACGAGGGCGAAGTGCGCGAGGTCGTTTTTGACCTGCCGGTGGCTGCGCCGGCCGGCCGCCAGGCCTGGTTCAAGCCGCAGTTCCTGGACCGGGAAGGCCACCCCATTTACCGGGCTGGCCTGGTGGTGGACAAGGCGCTACAGCCGCTGAACGGAGACAGACGCCCGGCCTATAGCAACCTCTTTGCCGCCGGCACCACCCTGGCCCACTGCGAGGTCATCCGCGAGCGTTCGCTAGAGGGTGTGGCCCTGGCGACGGGGTATTGTGTAGGTGTGGTTGTGTAGTTGTGGAGGGGTGTGGAAGTGGCAGGTGGCAGGTGGCAGGTGGAGAGAGGAATGGCTCTAAAGGTAACTCAGTGATCTCTCTGTGGGCTCTGTGCAATCCTTGATTGCCCTTCTCTGTGGTCTCTGTGTTCCTGAATGATATAGCCTAATGGTAGAGTCAACGCTGGACCAGTGTATTAAGTGCAATATCTGCGTCTCCTACTGCCCGGTGACGGCGGTGACGGATTTGTTTCCAGGGCCGAAGTACGAGGGGCCGCAGGCCGGCCGTTTTCGCCAGCCTGACCAGCCGTCGCCCGACCACTCAGTGGACTATTGCAGCGGTTGCCGGGTCTGTAACATGGTCTGCCCCACCGGTGTCCGTATTGCCGAGATAAACGCCCGCGCCCGGGCCGAAATCGTGCGACAGCATGGCCTGCCGCTGCGCAACCGCCTTCTGGGACGCAACGAACAGATGGCCCGGCTGGGCAGCGTCGCGCCGTGGCTGGCCAACCTGGGCTTGCACAACCCTGCCAGCCGGTTTCTGGCCGAGAAGGTCATGGGTATTGCCCGCCAGGCCCCCCTGCCCCGTTGGAGCACGCGGGGAACGTTTGGCAACTGGTTCAAGCAAACCAGGGAGCGGCGGCTCCGGTCGGATATGAAAGTGGTCTATTTCCACGGCTGCTCAACGATGTATTACGAGCCGTTTATCGGCCAGGCGGCCGTGGCCGTCCTGGAACACAACGGTTACGAAGTTGTCGTGCCGCCGCAAAATTGCTGTGGCCTGCCCATGTTGAGCAACGGCGAATTTGAGGCCGCGGCCGGCTATTACGACAACAACATCAACCACCTGGTCTCATACGCCAGGGCCGGCCTGCCGATCGTCGGCACCAGCACCAGTTGTACCCTGACGCTAAAAGAGGAAGCGCCGGAAATGCTGGACGTGTTTAGTCCAGAAGCGATGGCTTTGAAGCTGGCGACCTGGGATATTTTTGAGTGGCTGGAAGAGCGGCACGAGCTGGGTGAGCTACGGACCGATTTTCGCCGGTTGGAGATGACCCTGCCCTACCACGCGCCGTGCCAGTTCCGGGCGCACCGGGTGGGCAAGCCGGCGCTGGAGGTGATGGCCCTGGTTCCCGGCCTGGAACTGCGAGACAGCCCGGCGCGCTGTTGTGGTATTGCCGGCACTTACGGCTACAAAGTGGAAAAGTACCAGATTGCTATGGACGTTGGCGCAGAGTTGTTCGATTTTGTGGAGGCGCAGGGCCCGGCGGTAAAGATGACGGCCTGTGATTCGGAGACGTGCCGCTGGCAGTTGGAGCACGGCACCGGCCGGCCGTCTCGCCATCCCATTGAATATCTGGCGGCCGCTTACGGCCTGTACGATCTGGAAAAGCGGCAGTTGGTTACTTGACAAGGTCTGGTTGGAAATTACGTGGTTGGAATCGTTATCGTTTCGCATAGCGCCAGATTAGCCGAAGGAATTCTGGAGTTAGTGGAGCAAATGGCCCAGGGCCGGGTTCCCCTGGTTCTGGCCAGTGGGATTGACGATCCTGAACATCCCATTGGTACAGACGCGACCAGGGTCCTGGCCGCCATTAATAGAGTTTACAGCGCCGATGGCGTCGTGGTGCTGATGGACCTGGGCAGCGCCGTCCTCAGCGCCGAGGCAGCGCTGGAGATGCTGCCGCCCGGCCGGCAGGCTCATGTCGTCTTGTGCGAGGCGCCGCTGGTGGAGGGTGCCCTGGCAGCCGCCGTGCAGGCGGCCGTGGGCGGCACGTTGCCGCAGGTGGTCAACGAGGCCCGGGGGGCGCTGGCGGCAAAAGCGGCGCAGTTGCAGATAGCGCCGGACGAGGCAGGCACGGTGGCTACAGTTACGCTGGCTGCGCCCGAACAACACCAGCTACGGTTGACAGTCCGCAACCGGTTGGGCCTGCATGCCCGCCCGGCCGCCCGTTTCGTCTCCACCGCCAACCAATTCGTGGCTGACATCGTCGTCGCCAGGGGAAACCGCTCGGCCCTGGCTAAAAGTATCAACCAGGTAGCCACGCTAGGCGTGCGTCAGGGTGACGACATTGTGGTCACGGCTGTTGGTCCTGACGCCGACGCGGCCCTGGCCGCCCTCCAGGCGCTGGCAAAGGCCAATTTCGGCGACGTAGATGACCAGGTTTCCGTATTAGAAGCGGTCTCTAGCAGGGCGGCCCGGCCGGTCGTGAGTGCCGCCACGGCCAATGGGGAGTTGATCGGTGTGGGCGCTTCGCCAGGCATTGCTATTGGCCCAGTTTTCCCTTATCTCCCCCAGGTGCCGGAAGTGGTGACGTACCAGGCGGCCGACCCGGCGGCCGAGTGGGCGCGCTTACAGGCTGCCATCGCTGCCACACACCAGGAGATCCAGGGCATGCAGCAGGTGGCAATACGGCGGGTCGGCCCGGCCGAAGCAGCTATTTTTGAAGCGCACCTGTTGATTCTCCAGGACCCCTTGTTGCTGGAAACGGTCCGGGAACGATTGTTTGAGCAGAGGGTAAACGCTGAGGCGGCCTGGCAGCAGGTCATCGAGGCCACGGCCGGCGATTACCGGGCGCTGGACGATGCCTACATGCAGGGCCGGGCGGCCGACGTGCTAGACATTGGCCAGCGGGTCTTACAGCATCTCACCGGTCTGGAACGGCCGGCGCTACGCCTGGAGAAACCGGCCATCCTGGTGGCCAGGGAACTGACGCCGTCAGATACGATGCGCCTGGACCCATCTGTGGTCCTGGGTATTTGCACGGAGCTGGGCGGGGCGACGTCCCATAGCGCCATCCTGGCCCGCTCGCTGGGAATCCCGGCCGTGGTTGGCCTGGGGCCAACTCTGAGCACGATTGCCAGGGGCCAACGTGTTGCCCTGGACGGCAACCAGGGGCGCCTGTGGCTGAACCCTGACAAGGCGACGCTGGCCCAGTTGAAGGCGGAGCAAAAGGCCTGGCTGGCGGCGCAGCGACAGGCGCGGGCGGCCGGCCGGCAACCGGCCACCACCAAGGAAGGCAGCCGGGTTGAGGTCGGGGCCAATATTGGCGGCCCGCACGATACAACCGTGGCCCTGGAGTACGGCGCTGAAGGGGTGGGCCTGTTCCGCACTGAGTTCCTCTTCCTGGACCGGACCAGCGCCCCCTCGGAGGAGGAGCAACTGGCAGTCTACCGGCAGGTGGTCGAGGCCATGGCCCCCCGGCCGGTGATTATTCGCACCCTGGACGTAGGCGGCGACAAGCCGCTGCCGTACCTGGAGCTGGGCCTGGAGGAAAACCCCTTCCTGGGCTGGCGGGGTATCCGTTTTTGCCTGGACCGGCCGGAGGTTTTTAAGCCGCAATTGCGGGCTATCCTGCGCGCCGGGGCCGGCCATAGCCTCAAAGTGATGTTTCCTATGGTGGGCGCGCTGCCGGAATTGCGGGCCGCCAAAGCCGTGCTAGCCGAGGTCCAGGCCGAACTGGGAGACGCCAGGCTTCCCTTCAACGACGCCCTGGAGGTTGGGATCATGATCGAGGTGCCGGCGGCCGTGACCATTGCCGACCAGCTTGCGGCCGAGGTGGATTTCTTCAGCATTGGCACCAACGATCTGGCCCAATACACCATGGCCGCCGATCGCGGTAACGCCCGGGTGGCCGGCCTGGCCGACGCCTTGCAGCCGGCTGTGCTGCGCCTGGTGCAACAAACGGTGCAGGCCGGACACGCGGCCGGCGTCTGGGTGGGGATGTGCGGCGAGCTGGCCGGCGAGCCGCTGGCAACGCCGCTGTTGGTCGGCCTGGGATTAGACGAATTAAGCATGAATGCCCCGGCTATTCCGGCCGTCAAGGCGGCGATGAAGCGTTGGAGTCGGCCGGAAGCGGCCCACATTGCTCAACATACCCTGTCTCTGGAAACGGCTGCGGCCGTGCGGGAGTACCTGGCCTCACTCGGTTAAGGTGCTGCCGGACTTGGTTGGGGATAAGAGCGCGCCCCTGTCGCTTCAAGTGGTTGGTGGAGCATCTCCTGTAGCAACTGGTAGGCCGGCCGGGGAGTCAGGTCGGAGTTGACCAGACTGTAGCCACTCATCTCGTCGCCGGGCGGGCGGCCGTAGACCAGGTTCCAGACGGCGAGCATCTCGATCCAGGGCCAATCGCGCTGCACCCGCCGGAAAGCGCCCAGCAGGTAGGTGGCCTGCTGGGTGGCGGAGACGGCCGGGTGCTGCCCGGGCTGGATGGTGTAGCCCAGTTCGGTGATCCAGACCGGCCGGTCGTCGCCGTTGGTAGCCATGATGGCCTGGATGTCCTCGACGCGGGCCAGGTTCAGCCCATCCTGCGTTTCCCGGCCGGCTTCCGGGGAAAGACCATAGCCGTAGTCATGGACGGCTAATACGTGGAAGCACTCTGGCGGTCCACCGGCGTACATCTGGCGCAGGAATTCACGGTCGTCCATTGCCCGGGGAGAGAACTCGTTGGTGGGGGCCAGCCCGCCGGCCACCACCAACGCCCCTGGGTCGGCAGCCCGGATGCGCTCGTAGGCCACGCCGACTACCCCGACGTAATCGGCCGGGTCGGCTACCCAGCCGTCGTAGGCGCTCCAATGGGAAGGCAGATCGCCGCCGGAACGGCTCCATTCGGCCGCCAGGTTGGGCTCGTTCCAGATAATGTAGGCCAGGACGTGGTCGCGATAGCGGGCGGCCGTTGCGCCGACAAAATCGGCGTAGGCGGCCAGGTCGAAGGGGACGCCGGCCGTGACCGGCCGGACGGCCCAGGCCGGGGGCATATCCAGCCGGACGACCAGGTCCAGCCCATAGCGGCGGGCATTAACCACCATGCCGTCGGCCACGTCCCAGGTATAGCGTCCCTGTTCTGGGTTGAGGTCGCGCCAGGGAAAGACCTGGACGACCGTATCAAAGCCGGCGCCGGCCGCCAGTTGGGCCGTCGTCTCGTCCAGGATGAGGGTGTGGACGGCGTGGCGAAAAGGGAGTGGCCGGCGGGCCGCGGGCGAGGGCAGCCG
>JAKEFB010000155.1 GCA_022616275.1 Chloroflexota bacterium | reverse complement strand
GTATAATCTGCCTTTATACCCTGTTAGCCACGGCCGGCCATTCAGGTTGGCCCTTTTTCATCTCTCTATTCAATTGTAAAGGTGCGAAATTTAGGCTAAGCACTATTCACCGGCGATCTCTGCTAACGCGAAGGCGTCCATAGCTCTGTCAGCAGACGCCGGAACAAGGTTCGCTAGTTGGCTGGTTCTGATAGAACCCGAGATCGCAGATCCACCCATCTAGTCCATGATCGCGCCGCAGGAGATGTTGACGTCTGCG
The DNA here is from genome assembly GCA_022616275.1 of Chloroflexota bacterium. Lineage (GTDB taxonomy): Bacteria > Chloroflexota > Anaerolineae > Promineifilales > Promineifilaceae. The sequence continues at coordinate 18,138 of JAKEFB010000155.1, read as the reverse complement.
GCGGTCATGGTGCGGGCTTGATCTGAGGCCACGAAGGCGGCCACGTTGCCCACGTCGGCCAGCGTCGCTGTCCGGTTCAGCAGGGCCGCCTCCTGAATCGAAGCGGTGATCTCGTCCCGCCCGCTGACGTTGTCAGGGATGGACTCAGGCACACCGCCCGTTTTCAGGGTGACGACGCGGATGCCATGCCGCCCAAGTTCGCAGGCCCACTGCCGGCGAAGCCCCTCGATGGCGTCGAGGGCGATTTTGAAGCCTCCCAGCCCGGGGAGGGTGTGAGGCCCCGATCCGCCGAATGCCAGGATTACCCCGGACCCGCGCCTGACCATGTGCCGGACGGCCGCCCTGGTCGTCAAGAACTGCGTCCGCATCGCGGTCGTGATCGGCTGGATGAAATCCTCAACCGATATTTCAGTCAGCGGCTCCTGGACATCTCCGAGCGAGATGAGGTTGAACGAGATATCAATACGCCCGGCCTGCTCGACCACCCCATCAACATACTCGTCAACAGCCTGCTCGTCGAGGGCATCAACGACGGCCGTGTCCGCGACGCCGCCATTCGAGCGGATCTCGCCAGCGACTTTGTCCAGCTTCGCCCTGGTGCGGCCGGCGAGGAAGACCCTGGCCCCCTCGCGGGCAAAAGCACGGGCCACTGCACCGCCGATCGAACCGCCCGCGCCATAGATCACGGCAACCTTGTTCTCTAGCAACATTGCCAATCTCCTTTCTGCGCCAGCAAGCACTCCGGCATTATCCGGCTTTCACGAACCACACCCGATCACCCAAAACTCAGGCGGCTATCATAGCAGTTTCACTGGCACTAGCCAACAAATGTTGGCCATCGCCACCTATGGCACAGCGGCAGATCGCAGTTGCCCTGGCTGCTTGCGACTTTCTATGCCACCTGGCGCTCGAAGGTTTGTGTCTTAAAGAATTCACTGACCGCGGCCGCAATAGCCTTAGGCGCCATCACGACTGATCCGTGGTTGCCGCCTGCCAGGGAGCGGTACTGCGCGTTAGGAAGCAAGCCAGCCAGCGCTTTGGCGCCGGTGTGAAAGAACGTTTCGCTCTTGCCGCCGACCATGACCAGGGCCGGCGCCTGAGCTGAAGCCCAGCGCCCGGCCGGCAAGGATTGGCCGGTTTGCGTCCCTGCCAGGACCGCCAGGTCGTAAGGGATGGTGTGGGCTACGCCGGCCATTTTTGACCAGCCGGGCATCAGCAGACGCATCAGGGTGACGAACACGGCCGGAATGCCCATCCCTTTAGTAAAGAAAAGCTTGACCGCATCGCTGCGGCGGCCGGCCGGCACGAGCCTGCCAATCTGCTCGGCCAAATCAGCCGGCACTGGCGGGTGGCTATCGTCAATGATGAACGGCGGTTCATACATAAAAAGCCCCGTCACTTTATTGCCCAACTTGCCCGCCGCCTCAAGCGCCAGGACCGCGCCGGACGAGCTGCCAAACAGGTAGGCAGATCCACCGGCGGCCTCAATCAGCGCCCCGAGGTCTTCGACCTCGCGCTCGGCCGCATAGGGCTGAGTGTCGCTGCTTTGACCGCGGCCGCGGCGGTCATAGTTAATGACGGTGAATTTCTGGGCTAAAAGCCTGGCCAGTTTCGTGGTGTCGGCGCGATCCGTCAAAGCGGCGCCCACCAGGACAATCGCTGACCCGGTGCCCGACTGTTCAAAGGCGATGGTCGTGCCATCTTTGGAGGTTACGTTTTTTTCTATGGTATTCATCTGCTTTCTTTCCTTTTTGTTCTATACTCAGCACGGTCATAAACTGACCAGGCGTCCAGGCTGTCAAATCTCCCCTGCCATAACTGATAGTATACCATATTGGTTATATAACTGTCAAGGAATATATGGCGCTTTTTTGGCTTTCACCTAGTAACCTGCTGGCGCGAACAAAAAAGCCAGGAAATGGAATTTCCTGGCTGAAGATCGGAAACGCCGTCAGGCGTTGTGGAGCAGCGGGTCAACAACGGCGACCTGAGCCTGCTGCAACAGCTTGGCGCCATCCTGCATCAAACCGCTTACTGGCAGTGATCATAGCCAATGCCATTCCAGCAGGCGTAAGCGTCCCAGCGCGTGGCCATGTCCCCGGTCAGCATATCCATGAAGGCGTTGGACACTTCGAAGTTGCCGGTATCCCAGACGAGATCGTCAATGATGTCGAACAGTTGGCCGTGGTTGGGCGGGCTGCCCGGATCGGATGGCAGATCGTTGGTGTGGAAGTCCCACCAGAAGCGCATCCAGTCCCCCTCCACCCCATAACCGTCGCAGGTCGAGTTATAGGTCCAGGTGTCATAGCACTTTTTATTCTGTAGCTCTACGTCATAGACCGTACCGTTCCAGTAAACGAAGATGGCCCCAGGGTTGTCTGAGCCGCTATGGTTATTCCAGATGTCTGCGGCCACAAAGTGAGCCCAGCCTTCCATGGCTGCGCAACTGGCGTATTCCGTGCCATTCATGCCGTGCCCGGAGCCGCCCGAGCTGCAGTCGTTAACATAGTTGGCGTCCAGGGCCAGGATCTTATGGCCAAACTCGTGGCCGGCAACATATTTGCGCTGCCACTGGGAACTCTTGATAAAGAGGGTATGCCGGCCGTCATAGTAGGTCGAGCAGCTATCATCAGTGGTCAGGTTGCAGATGGCCTTGACCAGGTAGATGTTCTCGTTCGTCACCCCGCCGTTGAATCGCTCCTGGGCGGCGTAGGACAGGATGCTGAAGGCGTCGTTGCCCGACATCTCCGGCCGGTACGTGGCCCCGCTCTGCACCCCGTAGATGTCCGTGGCTGTCGTCCAGGGCGAGGGCGTGTCGGGCGGCTCCCAGGCCCACATCCGGCGCAGATAATTATAGCCAGCCCCGGCCGCCAGCCGGGAGCGGCCGTCAAATTCGATGTGGGCCAGGCCGCCAGAGCCGCCATTCATCTCAATCACCGCGCAGCCGGACGTGTTCAGATAGCTGTCAAAGACCAGCCCCCCGGAGTAATAGACCCGTATCTTGGCTCCCCGGGCGCGCCAGCCGTCGTCGTTCAGGCCGTAATCCTCGCCAAAGTCGTTGTCAACCGGGGCCGTATACCACTCCAGGCACAGGGTGAAGTTACCGCCCGGGTTATCGGCCGGTTCGACGCCGTCGCCGGCCACCAGCCCATCATGGCCCTCGTCCGGCGCGCCCTCCATCAACACCGGGTCGCCGTGGATATAGGTGTTAATCTGGGCCATGCCGGCCGGGATAGGGCCGGGGAAGTTGGCGCTCAGGCGGCTCCACAGGCCCGAGTTGTCCACAAAGGCCTGGGCCTCGATCTGGGCCCGGTAGCCCTCGTCGCCGTAGATGACCAGCCGGCCGGGCTGGGTCGTGCTGTCGTGAAAGTAGAACTGCCCGGCCGGGGTGTCAAAGGGCTGGTTGGCCGGTGGGTCGCCGCCCTGGCCGCCGCCGTCGGGGGTCACGTGGACCTCGGCCAGCATCGTGCCCGGCGAGCGGACGCTCATGCCCTGCGGCAGGTCAATTGGCACGTCGGTCGTCCACGGCCCGGGCTGGAGAGCCACCGGGCCAATACGCTCCAGGGACTTGGTCCCGTTAACCATCACCGTCAGATCAATCATCGCCTCGCCGGAAAAATCACCGTTGTTCTTCAACCGCAGGATCAAGCTGGACCCCGGGACTGAAGCCACGCCTCCTTCGTCCGGTAGTTGCGGCCAACTGGCGATGACCGCCGGGGGCACGTCGGGATCAACGTGGGTGTGCGGGTCAAGCGTGGGCGGCGGGTTATTGTTGCCCCCTTGAATCATCGGCAGGAAGACCAGCCGCGGCGAGCCGGGAACCAGGTAATCTTCCGTTTCGCCGTACTGGTAACCGCCCATCGGGCCGGAGCCGTTGCCGCCGGCCGCCTGCTCGCTGACGCTCAGGCGCAGCCAGGTGCTGGCGTAGGGATCGGGATACCAGGGGGTGAAGACGGCCGTGAAAACGTACGTTCCCGGAATGTTCAAATTCAGCGGCTGGTTCTGCACCACCCACTCCGGCGCCGTCGGTATTCCCGGGCAGGCCGCCGGCGGCCCGCCGCCCCAGGCCCCGTTGTGGTCCCAGTCGGCCCACAGGTTGGCGACCATCGGCCCGCCGTAGGTGCTCAATACCGTCACTTCATAGCTCAGCGTCACCGGCTGGCAATGTTCAAACGTTTCCGGTGCAGTCAGCCCGTCGTCACGGCCGTCATTGTCGGCCAGGCCGGCCGCCGGCAGAATGTTGTTCAGCCCGTCAATGTCATCGTCGGCCCCAATTTCCGCGCCTTCCTCGGCGCTGGTCGCCGCGCCCAGAATGAAAAACGCCGGGGCGTTGCCGTGCCTGGGGCCATAGGGCGGCGCGGCCTGCAGCGCGGTCGGGAAATTGGCCACCACCCCCGGGTAGGCCGCCATGCTCAGGCCCAGGCTGTTGCTGGCGTCCGGCGCGTCGCCGAAATCGGCCGCCGGCACGCTGGCCAGCGCACCTGCCACCAGGGTGACGGCCAGGACCAAACCGGCCGCCAGCGCGGCCGCACCCATCCAGATACGTTTACTCTTATTCATTTGATTTTCTCCCTGTTGAACTTGGTAAAATCCTGCTGAATTGCCCCCATCCTAGCGGCTTACCGTTTCAAGAACGTTGCAAGACCGGCAAAATCCGCGCCCTGCTCGTCACTTGAACAGTGGATGCCACGAGTTAAGCTCATCACGGAATTGACCGCCGTGGACCCTTTACCCGGCATGGAAAAAGCACCCAGGAGCACGCGTGTGATCTTGGGCGTGATGAAACCTATCCCCGCGCTGAGAGGACTGGCTCGAATACTGGGCTATCGGTTTTAAGGAAATTCGATAAGGATGCAGCCGATTTCCAAGGGGATTAGGTGTTCTAATGGAAGAATTGGTAAAATAAACCTATGACAAAAAATTCCAGGCAACAATCATCTATACCAAATCCCTCGCTCAAAAACCTGGATGCATTGGTTGGCGAGTGGAATACCGTTGGAACGCACCCCGTTTTTCCGGGTATTACATTTCATGGTCACGTCTCTTTTAAGTGGCTTGAGGGAGGCGCTTTCCTGATCATGCATTCGGATATTGAAGAACCTGGCATTCCAAGTAGCATCGCACTCTTCGGCCGTGATGATTCCGTTGAAGGATATTCCATGCTCTATTTTGACGAGCGTGGCGTTTCAAGAATTTATGAGATGACTCTAAGTGGTAATGTCTGGAAAATGTGGCGGAACTCGCCGGGCTTCTCGCAACGCTTCACGGGTACTTTAGTTGATAAAGGTCGTACCATCATAGGCGTCTGGGAATTGTCAAAGGACGGCTCGAATTGGGAGCGAGACCTTGAATTGACATATACGAGGGTCAAGTAAACAGGCTGAAAGAATTTGCCGCCAAAGAAAAAACGTATCGAGTTATAAGGCTGAATGACTGCCTCCTCCATATTCTCTTTCCATCTCCAGCGCCCATTCCAGCAGCCTGGCCGCCTTCGGGTCGCGGCGGCCCCAGGATAAGGTATCAAGGAAGTCAACAGGCGAGACGAGATGCCGCAACGTGGACTCCTGTGTTGGCACGAACGGGTCCTGGAGCGTCACGTGGCACCAATAGAAGTCGTGGTACTCCTGCCCAACCTGCGGATCATCCATGCGCTGCGAGCCAAGCCTTGCCATGGCCACAATCGTGGCTCCAGCTTCCTCAAGCAACTCGCGGGCCAGCGCTTCCCCGGCCGTCTCCCCAGCCTCGATACCCCCACCGGGAAGCCAACGACCCGGATCGTCGGGACCGCCACTGACCAGGAGCATCTGGCTGTCGGACACAAACGCCAGCGCGTACACCCGGGCCGGGACAACGTCAACCTTCCCAACCCAGGAGAAGATGATGACCCGGCCTTGATAGTTCCACCTGTGTACGAACTCGTCCAATATCAGCTTCACTCAGGCGCAACCAGACTTTTGGCCGGCCGCAACTCTTTATTATACGCTTGCCAGAGCCAGATAAAATACCCGGTGATGGGCAAACCGGTGGAAATGGCCAGAACGATATTCCTGTCCCACGAAATCAGTTCCAGCCAGGTGAAACCCAAATACCAACGGTACAGGCTACCCCCCACGAGAACGGCCGTTAAAGGCCACAGGACGTAGTACGAGGTGGGCAGTTCTGCTCGTTTGAGAGGCAGGAGATACTGTCGCCAGGATAAATGCGCGCCGCCCGTTGCCGCCTTGATAAATTCAAGGCCTGATCTTACCTGTTTGCTTCTGGCTAACAGGAGCAAAGTAGCCTGGTGCCTGAGGAAAGCCGCCCATAGTGTACAGATAAAGATGAGCCATCCGGCCTGGGCCAGGAGGCCATAGGCGAGGACAAATGTCAGGGAATGCCCTGAGTCCAGCAGGGCGCGGGCAATGGGATTGGCTTCGGAGGCCAGGTTGGGTGTTTTGAGGAGGGTGGCTACTCCGTCGAGGGCTGCGCCCCCGATCACGAAAAGGGAACCCAGGGCAAACAGTCCGGTGGGGACAGGATGGACTCCTTTACGGAGGATGAGTACTGCCAGCCCGACGCCATAGGCCACACCTAGAGGTAAGAGGTAAGCGGCCGCAATTCGCCAGGCTTGCCAGGAGGGGGTGTAGTAAACCAGCATGACCAATATCACCAGCAAAGCGCCGCTAACCAGGATTTGCCTGGCGTAAGGGTTGGCGTTTTTCTCGACCTGCTCGATTTCTGACATCAGCTTTCTCCCTGTCTTATTTGATTGGTCTAATAGATTAGACCTGGCTATCGTAGCAGGTTCACGTATCCATTTGCGTATCCGTCTAAAGGAGAAGTTGAACATCAGTCACAGTTAGGCACGCCGATTGAGCAGGCGGTTGCCTCCAGCGCCAAGGTGCTTATCAGCATCAAGATGATCAAGAGAATGGCTGCGCCGGCGATCAAGTTGATCGAGGTTGGCTGAAAGATCAGCGCGCCTTCGGATCCCGCCTTTGTAAGCCGTGGCAAACGATTGAGCAGGAAGGCCACGGGAAGCGACAATGTTCCAAGCAAACACAGACCCTGGCCCAGGATAGCAGCCGAGCCGAGCCTGTTCACGAACGGCCGTAACTCGTAAAGCACCTGTTGAGAGAAGATCATCATGATGACCAACAAAATTGACGCACCTGTGATAGCGTGGGCGGGCGTTAGTTTGAATGGTGTCGTTTCTTCAGAACGTGCCCGTGTAAACATGGGCATAAGGTTAATCACAAAGGCCGCAGGCAGACTCAAAAGCATCACAGCCATGATGACACGGGCCAGGCCCGTTGGCGTATAACCATCGGGTTCAGTTAAATAGTGCTGGACAAACGGTGGCTCATAGTTGAGCGACGCCGTAATAACGACAAACAAAAGGGGAAAACAGAGTACCAGACTTATCACGGCCGCTGATCTTGAGTTAAGCATGGTCCGAATCCTTTCTCTCATAGCGCTCGATAACAGGTCAAGCAGAACGGTTAGCCACAACTGTGCCCTGGCACGCAGGCCCTGCGCGGCCGCGGCGCGATGCATATCCACAAACAGCAGGGTTAGCTCATCGGCATAGCCGCGACGAAAGTCGGCCGGGTAAAGGTGGAGGAGTATGACGTAAATCCGTCGCGCCAGTTGCCTGTCCGATTTCAAGGAAAAACCCCTTTCAAGGAAAGGCCCTTTCAAGGAAAGGCCCTCACTCTTTTTCACGAAGGATGAAGGAACGGGGCAGCAGCCGGCGGCTGTGGGCGAGACGCACCAGCTCTTCCAGGCGGGCCGCTTCGGCCGCCGCGACGCGCTGCCCGAATTCGGTCAGCCGGTAGTAGCGGCGGCGCTCATCATCGTGGGCCGGGTCGGGGCGCTCGTCGCTTTCTTCGATCAAGCCATCTTCGAGCAGGCGTTTGATCGAGCCGTAGAGCGTTCCTGGACCCAGGCGTAGCCGGCCGCCAGCCTGCGTGGTTATCTCCTGCATAATGCCATAGCCATGCTTCTCGCCGCCGGCCAGCGCCAGCAGAATGTTGAAGACGGCCGGAGTGAGGGGAAGGAAGCCCTGCGGGTCGCGGTTTGATTGGTTCATTACGCCTCGTTCCAGCAGATTATATATCAATCGCTGATATATCTACGACCGATATATTAGCGCGTATGCTTTTTGATGTCAAGGGGGCTGGGCTGCCGCTGTTTGGCCCTGGCGGCGCTTTCGGCTCATCTTGCCATGAGTATCAATAGCATATGGGGCTTACCGTTGCCTAATGTCTCCGTGATGGCTGCCACCCTACCCTGACATTAGGCATCCCCCCAGTTGGTTAGCCTTGGAAGACCTCGCAGGTTCGGGAAACCTGCGAGGTCTTCTTCATGAGCTGGGTTATTCAAAATCGAACTGCCACGAGGCGTTGAAATCATCCTCAATGAGGTCGTATACCAACGTTGCTTGCGCCCCAGCCGACCAGCACCATCGGTCATTCCACCAGCGGGTAGACCACGAAGTCCACGACTCAGGTTCGCAGGAGCCGATGCCGCCCGCAACCCACACCTCGGCTGAGAGATCGTCCACGACAGGCGTGCGCTCATAGGTGAAGGTGATGTCGCCACGGGCACTCACCACCTTGAGGTAGTTCGTGTGGACGAACGCCCCCACCAGCCCGCCGTAATACTCGCCACCGGCCTGGTCTGACCAGTACCAGCCGCCAAAGCGCAGGCCGCCGTTGAGCGTCATCACCTTCGCTATCTTCTGGCCGTTGACCGTCGTATCGCCATAGAGGCGCACTGACGCCCCTTTGAGCAGGGTGGTGGCCTCGTTCTCGCCCGGCGCGGCCGGCACGAGGTGCAAGTGATCCAGCACGTCGGGAAAGTGGTTCTGGAGGATAGGGCTATTCGGGTCAATCGTCCCCGCCAACACCTGCCCGCCAAACGCTCCCGCCTTGAAGGGCACGAAGTTCCACGACGCTTCCAGATTCAGGCCGATGTAGCGCAGGCCCACGCTGCCGTCTTCGCCACTGCCCAAACCGAATGCGCCCGTCGCTTCGTTGAGAGTGATGCTCCACATCTCAAGGTCATGCACCAGATTAACATCCTTGTGCAGGCTCACCCCTGCCTCAAGCGCCTGGGTGCCGGGGTTGTAGAGGCCGGTGAAGTCTAAGGCCAGATCGTTGCGCACGAGGCTACTCTGGATGTTCACCCCTTCGAGAATGTAATCGCCGTAGCGACTAATGATCAGGCTGGCTATATTGGCGTAGAGAATCGGATGCGGTTCATCGTTTAGCTGGACTACTAGCTCGGTGACGACCTGGAACGCCTCTAGTTGCATGTCCAACCCGATGCCATCTACTTCGGCCTGGCCGCGCATCTTGTTGAATTTCACGCCTTGCGCCAGGACGGCGCCCAGCGTGCCGCCGCCGAGGTTGTTGTCGTTGGGCAACGATTGTCCCGGCTGGCTGTCATACTCGGTGAGGACCTGGGTAGTGATGCGGAAGTTGGGATTGGCAAAGGTGGCGTAGGTATCCCAGACAAGCTCGACCAATTCTTTGTAGCCGTCGCGGGCATCCTCGCTCATGTTCAGTTGGCCGGCCCACGTATTCATATCCCCGTCCAACGGCAGGGGTGGGTTCGCCCCGTGAATCGCTTCGGCCATGGCCCGGAAGGCGGCCGCCCCCGAACTTTGACCGAAGAAGAAGTGGACGTTGACCGGTTCCATGACCACGGCCGCATCCTTGTACACCAGTTTCGCGCTCGGCGGCAAGCCCAGGCCCCCAATCGCCGCGTCTGGCACAAACTCATACTCGCGGAAGCCGAGGAGCAAGCCGTGGTCTTCCAGCGTACTGGAGGCGTAGACCAGGTTGTTGAACTCGTGAACCACCTGGACCACCAGCAAGTCTACCCAGACGCGCGCCCCTTTGAGCTGCTCGTCAAAGCCTACATAGTCGTCGTGTAACTGCATCTGAATGTCGGGGTAGTCGCCGGGCCCGCCGGATTGGCGGACGAGGAGGCCGAAGTAGGGGGCGGCAATGGCCCCTTGCACCTCGACAAACCCCTTTTCATCCCAGTTGGTAACCGGGGGCACAGCGGCCGTGGCGTTCGCATCCCACACGGCCGCCTCACCGAACGTACTCAGCCGCAACCCGGTCAGCAAGAGAGGAAAGCCGTCGAACTCAAAGTTTGGCCGATTGGCTGCCAACAGAATGTCGTCATATGGGTTGCCATCGGGCTGGAAGCCAATGGCCACCCCAATCAGCGTTGGCGCAGGCTGGCCCGGCAGAGCGAGATGGGGCAGTTCCAACGCCCCAATCGTCCGTAGAACCCGGTCCCAGTGGGGGTAGCCGGGCAAAGGAGGCAACACCCCTTCGTCGGCAAAAACGGCATGGTTCAGTTTGACGTTGGTGTTCCAGTAGGCCAGATTTTCGTACTCATTGAGCAGTTCACCGCCGCCGATACAGCCATCCAGACCAAACCACATGGAGATGAAGTGCAGGTCTAAATCGGCCGGGAACGGCAGGGTAACATCGCCCGTGATGTGGCTGTCGTAGATGAAGTTATCCAGGAAGGAGAGGTCAAAGTTGTCAATTTCAGCTTGATAACCGTGAATGTTGCTGCTGAATGGCGTAACGATTTGAGCCTGGAACCGCTCACTGATACCGCCGTGGCGGATGTAGCTATCTACAATGGCCGGCAGGGCGACCACATCACCCGAGGGGCACGCTTTCCAGAAGAGGCCGTGGTCGGCGCGGCGTATGTTCAGGCCCGGCTCCAACACGGCCGGGTTTTCCAGTCCCAGGTTCACACTATCGCCGGGGCGGGTGGCCCACAAGGCAGAAGTGGCCAGGCCGCTGATGGTTTGTCCCGGTCGTTGGTCGGTAGTTACCTGGCCAAGGTACAGTTCGGCGTTGAGCAGGCCGGCCACGAAGCCGCTGGGGAGCATCCATTCGACCGCCGCTGTTTCGGGGATGACGGCCGCATACAGCCCGCCCCTGGCATCCACCGTTAGGTCGCTAAAGTGAACCGTTACCTTAGGCTGGATTGCCCCGGTGACTGTTTGGTGGTATTTAAAAGCGGCCGTGCCTCCGCCCAGTGACCCCACGACGATCTGGCTGGCGGCGAGGGTGAGGCTCTTGGCCTCATCCAGTTCGAGACTGAAACCATAGGGATAGCTGGCGACATAGCTCATGACGGCCGTGCTGTCGAACGTGCCCTCAAGGCCAGCAGGGGTGATTTTGGTGGTATTGGCCAGGCCTGTGTAACGGCCGCGCAAGAAGCCGTCGTTGCTATCCCCCGCGTTCAGGTTGCTGGCCGCGGGCCGGGCGTACCCATTGGCGCTGGCTGGGTTATACCGCTCGAAGTAATCCATGCAACTGCCTGCCATGTTAATGCCAGAGGGGGTGACGGTGAACAGGCCGGTGGGCACAACGGTGGTAGGCATCGTTTCCAGGTTGAAGCCGAGAATGGGGTCATCGGCCGCATTACAGCCGTGGTTGGCGATGTTGCTGATGTTGGTCTGGAAGTTGAACTCCAGATTGGCATTGAGCCTCAATTCAGGGCCGGCGAGGTTGAGCGTGTCTAACTCGCTGCCGTTGGCATCAACCGGGCGAATCGTGTTGGGCATGATGACGCGCACTTTGCCCGAGCCGTAGCTGATGTTGGCAAAGAACGGCCGTGCTGTAATTTCTGCCACCTGGTAAGCCAGCCTTCCGGCGGGCGTCACCAAAATGGGAGCCCCAGTGTTGGCGATGACATTGACATTGACCGAACCGGTGCAAACGTGGTTCTGCGCGTCGGCGACGGTAATGTCTTGGAACATCATCGGGATGTAGATGTCTGCGCCGCCATTGTTGACCCGCAGGTCGCCCCAGCCCGAAATGTTGTTGCCGATGATGGCCGTAATGAGCAGGTTATGCACTTCATACCCATCGCCAAAGATGAGTGGCTGCGAGAAGTCGTTGCCGGCCGGGTTAATGGCGGTGCAGTTGGGGAGGAAAATGGGCAGGTTGGGTGAGTACAGCGTGCTTTGCACCAACCCTTGTCCAGCGGGTACGGGAATATAACTGCCCGCCTGCGGGTCCGTGTTGTCATCGAACTGCACGGGGATGGTGTAGCCAATCGGCTCGCCGGTGCGGCCGTCGAACTCCATGATGCTGTAGAAATAACGGCCGTGTTGGGCGCTGGTATCCGTGTAGCTGGCGATACAAGCCGTGGCGGGGAAGATAGGGGTGATCTGGTTGTATCCCTGGTCGAGGGCCACACTGCGGAAAACGGCGTAATGACGTGTCCCATCAATCGTGCCCCCATCCTCACAAGAATCCCAGGTGAGAATGGTGCCTGCATTGGGGTTCCAATCAAGGGAGGTCAACTCAAACATAACCAGCGGCCGGCGACCATCGCTGATGGCGCGGTAGAGGCGTGGCTCTGAGGTGTGCTCGCCTAGCCCGAATTTGAGTTCGGCCGTGACGGTGTAGCTGTACAGTTCGCCCGCCCGCACATCCACATCGCTATAGGCGCGGGTGCTGGGGTCAATGCCGCTGAGGACGGTGGGGTCATTGTCATCGCCAGAGAGGGTTTCCCGGTCAATGCGGAAAGAGCCAATCAGGGGCGAGTCGGGCATTTCCCATTCAATCAGGGCCGTGGCGTTGCCCTGCTCATCCAGGGCCACCGTGGTAACGTTGGTCAGGATAGGGTTGGGCAAGGCGGGCGGCTGTTCGCTCGTCCACTGGTCAATGACGGCTGGGTCAGAGGGCTCCGAGATGTTGCCCAGTTCGTCTACGGCCCGGACCGTGCAGGCCACGTCATCGAGTGGGAAGGGGGGCTGATACACGTCCGTGACGGTGAAGGAAGCCATGTCGCCGTTCACGGCCGCCTTTTCCAGCAAGTAGATTTCATCGCTGTCGGGCCAGAAGGCGCAACCCACCAGGTAACGGGCCACGTCGTTGTCCCCATCCGCCTCAAGGCAGTAGTCGGGGGTGGGATCGCCAGGGCTGGGGGAGCAGAAGAACGCGGACAACAGGGGTTTGCCCGGCGGGGTAATATCATGCAAGGTGGCATGGACGGGCATGGTGTACAGACTGCGGTTGCCCGATTCATCCACCGCTTGCAGGCGATACCAGCGGGCTTGTTCCAACTGCGGGTCGTTGTCCACCCACTGGAAGGTGTTGGTGTCCACGGTGGCTACTTCGGCCCAGCAGACAGCATCATCCAGGCAATCGGCCGTGGGGATGGTGTTGCTGAACGAAAGGGTACGCTCAATACGGAAGCCGGCCAGGTCATCAGGTGGGTCAGGCATTTCCCACGACAGGGTCACCTGGGTGTGGTTGGTGTTGACAATGGCCTGCGGATTTTGCGGCGGCAGGGGCGGCTGGAAGTCGTAGGTGGTCACGGGCACAGCCGGGCTAAATTGGGCGCTGTGCGCGGGCCACTGGCGGATTTGCCCCAGGGCGTCGCGGGGGGCGACCCGGTAGAGATAGCTGCCGTGAGCGGGGGTATGGTCGGCGTAAAAATGCTCGATCATCTGGTAATCTTGCCCGGCCACGCCGGCCAAAATAACGCTCGAAGGGACAACGTCTGGTTCCGAGGCGGCGATGGGTTGGACGGAAATCTCGCCGTTGACCTGAACGAGGGCGTTGGGCGTGCCGGACGGGGCCCGATAGATGTCGTAGCCAATCGTCCAGGCGGCGGGGTAGCCCGTGGCCGCTGGCTCGCCCACATCCCAGCGCAGATAAGCGTTCTGGTGGAAGCGGCGGTCCGCTTGCACCTGTCCCCAATCGGCCGCTTTGGCGTGGGTCAGTTCGCTCTCCCCGGGATCGAGTTCGAGGGCTTGCACATTTTGGGGCGCAGGCAGCGGGGTCAGTTGTCCCGCGATGAGCGTGACCTCACCGACCACTTCACCACCGGCCGCACGCACCACGCGATAGCTGTAGGTGGTTCCGGCCACAAAATTGGTGTCGAGATACCCCCAGCCGTTTATTAGAGCGATGGGGTAATACTCGTTCGCCAGCTTTTGGGCGACGAGCATGTTTTCATCGAGCATGGCGTACAAACTCGCTATGCTGGTGACGTCTTGCTCTTCGTACTCGTCGAGGAGGTCGGCGTAGAGAGTGGGCCAGCGGCCGTCAGTCGTGTTGAGGATCACGATGGCCGCGGCGGCGTCTGGTTCACGGCCGACGGTCGCCAACAGTTGGTACCCCCCGCCGCTGGCGCGGCGGTAGACCTCGAATTCGGTATCGCAGGCGCTGGTGCAGAACCAGCGGATGAGGGTGCGGTCTGTCCCCGTGGCATAGCCGACGGTTGGTACGTCTAGCTCTTCGGGGTTGCCGACAATGGGCAGGTATACCTGGTGTCCGGCCGCCGCCTGAGTAGCCGCCAGTGGCCGTGAGCCGAGGCTACCGGCGAGGACGAGCAGGAGCAAGAGCAACCCTTTGAGGGGAGTCAGGCTCATGGATGGGAATTGTTGTTGGTTCATGTTGGTTTCCTTTTTCATAAACTTTTTCCGTGGTTGTTTGGTTGGGGTTTTCGCTGCTTTCCCTCGACTATCGTGGCTACTATAGACGGCCAACGTTTCAAGAACGTTTCAAGAACATAATTTGTGGCAAATAGGGGAAGCTGAGGCTGCCCGGCAAACGGCCGTGCGCCTGTATCATGTGCATAATACGGCAAAAAACGGTATAAATTAAGCCAGGAGTTCACATGGGCGGCGCACACCACGGTAAACAAAAAATAATCAGCCAAACGCAAGTTGCTTGCGTCGTTTATCTGCGTGCATCTGCGTCCCCTAGCAGAATTGGCAGGTCATGACGCCAGAGCAACAGGCCAGACAACAAATAGACAACTTACTACGCACCGCCGGCTGGGAAGTGCAAGACCAGGAGGCGATAAACCTCTTTAACCCCAACCGGCCGGGCGTGGCCGTGCGGGAGGCCCACCTCCGGACGGGCTATGCCGATTATTTGCTGTTCGTCCAGGGCAAGGCGCTGGGGGTGATTGAGGCTAAGAAGGCCGGCGTGCCGCTCACCGGCGTGGAGCCGCAGGCCGAACGGTACAGCGTGGGGCTGCAACCGCCCATGCAAGCCTGGCTACCAGACAAGCCCCTGCCCTTTCTCTACCAAAGCACGGGAGTGGAAACCTTTTTTACGAATTTGCTTGACCCGGAGCCGCGCAGCCGGCGGGTGTTTGCCTTCCACCGGCCGGAAACACTGGCCGCCTGGACGCAGGAACTGGTCACGTTGCGGCAGCGATTGCGGCAGATGCCGCCCTGCCCGGTGAGACCCCGCAGGTTTCCAAAAAACCTGCGGGGTCTGGGGCTGCGGGGTCTTTGTGGCCGCCGCAGGCCAGGGCGATTCGTAACCTGGAAGCTTCGCTGGCCGCCGACCGGCCGCGCGCCCTCATTCAAATGGCCACCGGCAGCGGCAAAACCTTCACGGCCGTCAACTTCGTCTACCGCCTCATCCGCTACGCCAACGCCCGCCGGGTGCTGTTCCTGGTAGACCGGGCCAACCTGGGCACGCAAGCCTATAACGAGTTTCAACAATTTGTCACCCCCGACGACGGCCGGAAGTTCTCGGAGCTGTACAACATCCGCCACCTGACCAGCAACCTCATTGACCCGGCCCAGGACGTGAACCGGGTCTACATTGCCACCATTCAACGGCTGTACTCGATTTTGAAGGGCGAGGAGCTGGAAGAGGAACGGGAAGCGCGGTCGCTGTACGAACAGGAAGAACGGGGCGAGGCGCCGCTGACGCCGCGCACCGTGGCCTTTACCGGCCGGCTGCCGATTGAGTTCTTTGATTTTATCGTGGTGGACGAGTGCCACCGTTCGATTTACACCGTCTGGAAGCAGGTGCTGGAATATTTCGACGCCTACCACATCGGGCTGACGGCCACGCCGGGCAAGCAGACGATTGGCTTTTTTAACCAGAACCTGGTCATGGAATACAGCCACGACGACGCCGTGGCCGACGGGATTAACGTCTCCGGCGAGGTCTACCGCATCCTGACCCAAATCAGCCAACGGGGCAGCGCGGTCGAGGCCGGCTTCTACGTCGGCCGGATGGACCGGCGGACGCGGGCCGAGCGCCAGGAGTTGCTGGACGAGGAGCTGGTCTACGACGCCCGGCAACTGGACCGGGACGTGGTCAGCGAGAGCCAGATACGGACGATTATACGCAAGTTCCGGGAGGTGCTGTTTACCGAGCTGTTCCCACAGCGGCCGGAGCGCATCGTGCCCAAGACTCTGGTCTTTGCCAAAGACGACAACCACGCCGAAAACATCGTCCGCATCATCCGCGAGGAGTTCGGCAAGGGCAACGACTTCTGCCAGAAAATTACCTATCGGGCCGAGGGCCGGCCGGAGGACCTCTTACAAAACTTTCGCAACAGCTACAACCCCCGGATTGCCGTGACGGTGGATATGATTGCCACCGGGGTGGACGTGCGGGCCATTGAGATTTTGCTCTTTCTGCGGCTGGTCAAATCGCGGGGCTACTTTGAGCAGATGCGCGGCCGGGGAACGCGGATAGTCCAGGAAGACGAATTGCAGGCGGTGACGCGGGACGCCGCCCACAAAACCCACTTCGTCCTGGTGGACGCGGTGGGGCTGACCGAGGCCAGGCTGGTGGACACCACACCGCCGCTCATCCGCCAGCGGTCGGTGTCGCTGAACGAGTTGCTAGAGACGGCCGGCTACGGCGGCCACGAGGCCGACATGGTGGCGACGCTGGCCGGGCGGCTGGCCCGGTTGCAACATAAGCTAACGCCCGACGACGAAGGGCTGATCGTCGAGGCCGGCGGCCATTCTCTACCCGACCTGATTCACGGCCTGTTGGACGCGCTGGACGCCGACCGGGAAGTGGAAGCGGCCCGCGCCGCCACCGGGCAGGCGGAGCCGGACGAAGCCGCCCTGGAAGCGGCCGGCCGGCAGTTGCGCTGGGCGGCGACGGAGCCGTTTCGGACCAGCCCAGCGCTGCGCCAGGCGCTGCGGGAACTCCAGGAGCGGAGCGAAATTGTCATTGACCGGGTGAGCGAGGACCGGGTGGTCCAGGCCGGCTACGACGCGGCGGCCACGGAGCGGCTGCGGCAGACGGTGGAATCGTTCCGGGCCTTTATCGAGGCGCACAAAGACGAAATCACCGCCCTGCAAATCCTTTACGACCAGCCCTACGGCCGGCAACCGCTGACCATCCAGCAGGTGAAAGAGCTGGCCGAACGGCTGCGCCAGCCGCCCCACCTCTGGACCGAAGAAAAACTGTGGAACGCCTACGCCCAACTGGAAAAGGACCGGGTGCGCGGCGCGGGGACGCAGCGGGTGCTGACCGACCTCATTTCCCTGGTCCGCCACGCCCTGTACCCCGGCGAGGAGCTGCGCCCCTTCCCCGACCTGGTGCGCCAACGGTACGAAGCCTGGCTGGCCGCCCAGGAGAAGGCCGGCCGCCGCTTTACGGCCGGGCAGCGCTGGTGGCTGGACCGCATGGCCACCTTTATCGGCCTCAATTTAGCCATCACCCCCCAGGACTTCGACATTGACGGCGAACTCGTCAACCGCGGCGGCCGCTGGGCCGCCGTAGACGCGCTGGGGCCGGACTGGCTGAACTTGTTACAGGAAATGAACGAGGCGTTGGTAGAATAAGACCCCGTAAGTTTCTAAAACCTACGGGGTCTGGCGACTTTTGTAGGGCGATTTGGTAAATCGCCTCTTTAGCCGGCCAACAAAACTTCCTTGTTTGCCCTCAGGTTCACGATGATGGAGTATAAAGGTTACGTAGCCAAAGTAGAATTTGACCAGGAAGCCGACATTTTTCGGGGGAAGTGATTAACCTGCGCGATGTCATTACATTTCAAGGCCAATCGGTTGCTGAATTAAAGCAAGTCTTCCAGGAATCAGTTGAAGATTATCTGGAGTTCTGCGCTGAAAGAGGGGAAGAGCCAGAAAAACCGTATTCTGGCACGCTCAACACCCATCTACAGCTTATCGAAAAAGCCAAAGAAATCCTCCACTACCGGAAATTGACCGACGATTGTATCGTCGGCGAAGTAAGCGCCGCCCTCCTGGCCGGCAGCGGCCGTCTCTATACCGGCCTCAGCATCGAGGCTTCCAGCGGCATCGGTTTCTGCGCCGAACACAGCGCCGTGGCCCAAATGCTGACCGCCGGAGAATCACATATCCACAAG
>JAKEFB010000154.1 GCA_022616275.1 Chloroflexota bacterium | reverse complement strand
TGGGCCTGGGCCTGGCCTGGACGTGGCGCGTGGGGCCGGAACGGGGGTGGCTGTGGCAGACCGTCATTTCCTGGCACTGGTATCTGGCGCTGGGCTTGCTGGCGCCGTTGGCCTTTCACGTCTGGCGGCGCTGGCCCCGCCCCAAGCGGGCCGACTTTGCCTCGCGGCGGGCGGCCCTCAAGTTGCTGGGTCTTGGCGCGGCCGGAGTTGTCGGGTGGGCCGTGGCCGAGAGTTTCGCCTTGGCCCGCCAGAACCCGGCCGAGCCTCGCCGCTTCACCGGCTCCCGCGAAAAAGGATCATTCTCCGGCCTGGGATACCCGGTGAACAACCTGATCGGCGAGGGCAAAATCGTGCTCGACCCGGCCACCTGGCGCCTGGCGCTTGGCGGCGCGGTCAACAACCCGCTGGCCTTGACTTACGACGAGGTGCTGGCCCTACCCACCTCCGAGGTGACGGCTACGTTGGATTGCACCGACGGCTGGTACAGCACCCAGGTCTGGCGCGGCGTTCCCCTTACCGATCTGCTCAAACAGGCCGGGCTCCGGCCGGAGGCCAAAGTGATTGCCCTGAAAGCAGCCTCGGGCTACGCGGCCTACTTCACGTTGGCTGAGGTCGAGGAGATTTTACTGGCGACGCACGTGGGCGGTAAGGCTTTCGACCACTGGCACGGCTTCCCCTTGCGGGCTGTCGTCCCCTCGCGGCGCGGCTGGCAGTGGGTCAAGTGGCTGACCGAGATTGAAGTGCTTTAATCTTTGGTCGTGATTACGCGAGCATGGGCCGGCCGTCTCCAGACATAAATGCTCCCCGGCTCCCCCCGGTTGGGTTCCCCGTCTATAACAGGCCCTTACAGCTTGGTCGCGGCCGCGTCAATGGCCGGGTTGAGGATGCCTAACGTCTGGTCAATGGTCTGCAAGGCCAGACCGTAGTTAAAGTTGTCCACCTGGCCGGAGTTGACGCAGGAAAGGTAAGCCGGCCGGGTCCGGTCCAACGAGAAAATGAACGATATGAAGTAGATCGCGTCAATCTCTGCCCAGTCACCAGGCACGTCATCGTAAAAGACGCCGTTGTTTTTGATGTTCTCGTAGTTGGCGATGTAGGTGGCGCAGGCGTTAGGATCGCCACTTTGGGTGCCGTCTAGCGCGTTACGCATGGCATAGAGCGACCCGCGCATGTTGAGCATGTTATTATACAAGGCGTTGGCGTCGAACGGCCGGACCGGGAAAACGCCCAACACTTCGCTGGGATTGGAGCGATAGTAGACGGTAATATATTCGACCGTCGGTTGGGGTTCGGGCGTGGGCGTATTCGTCGGCACTGGCGGGCTGGTCGGCCGGGGTGTGTTCGTCGGCGCCGGTGTATTCGTCGGCGTGGGTGTATCCGTCGGTTCGGGCGTATCTGTCGGCGTGGGCGACGGCGTCCTCGTTGGCGTGGACGTCTCCGTCGGCTCGGGCGTGTCGGTCGGCTCGGGCGTGTCGGTCGGCTCGGGCGTGTCGGTCGGCGGCTCAGGGGTATCCGTGGGCGGCTCGGTCGCCGTGGCCTGGGCTACCTCGTCAGAGGCGTTGTCATTGGCCGCCTCCTCCTTGTTCCCACAGGCGGCCAGAGTCAGGGCCATCACAACGATCAGGAACAGTTTGAACCAGGTTGTACGAAACACTTTTTCTCCTTTTGTTTGTAAAAAGTTACTGGCTGGCGCGAGTAAGCCAGCTACTTATATATATTCCCTAAATGGCCAAAATCTTTCTTCTACAAATCCAAAACCTTTGAAGTGAGGATCAGCACTTTCGCCGGGTGATTTTCATCACCTGATGCTGCCTACAGATTGGCTAAGAGCAGGATGATGGTTGAGCAGTATATGGAAAGGCTATTGGCCGGTTGAACCATTCGTTCTATAATTCTTACTGTTGCGCCAAAAATTATCCTCGCACTTTTGGGGGCTTAAATAAGACCATAGAACTTCGCCGGGCCATGGCTGCTTTTTGTCCAGGGCCGGTTTTTGGCTACCGCCGGCCGGCCAATCCGGCTGGGGGTGCCTGGTTTTGTTGAGCCCATAAACTGCCGTTCTCGAACGGATCTCCCAGTGACTGAGCTTTGCCTTGCAAAGCCCATCACTCAGGAAAGATTTCGCTGAAAGAAGGCATATATATTGATAGACGTGAAAAAGTATGCCATTAACGCCGGATGATTCCTCACGTTCTGACTGGGTCGAACGAAAACTGGCCGAGTTGCGCGCCCGCCTGGAAGCCACGGGCGAGTGGCCAGAATCGGCCGACGAGCTGTTCCAGCACCTGGCCCAGGCGGGACAATCGGGCCTGTCGGCCGAAGATGCCGACGAAATGCTGGCTGTAGTCGTCAGCGACGCCCTGGAAGGGGTGGACATTGCCGAACGTTATCCAGCCTTCTTCCGCCGTTTGCTGGCCGACGCCGGGCTACGCCAATCCTTTCTGGACATGCTCGACATCTTAGAAGGTAGCCGGAGCGGCGCCCTGGAGCCTTTACCCGTGCCGCCCAGCCGCGACCTTTCCTTCTTGAAAAAAGTAGCCCCTCCGCCAACGCCCGGCCCCTGGCCTGCCCTCTGGCTCCGGACGGTAGAACAGTTACAGGCGCTCTTCCGGGGACTGGGCGGCCTCGAGCCTGGGGTAGCTTACCGCTCGGCCGATCAACTCCTTGAAGAAGAAAGTATCACCTTGCTGCGGGAGCAGACAACGGTAGACGAGACTCAATTGGAGGTTTTGCTGGAAGCGACCTGGAACAATGACCTGCCCGATACCCTGGACCTGTCTCTAACCGTGGCCATTTCCGGCCCCGAACAGGCCGGCGACACGGCCCCTCGCTTCGAGGCCGCTCGCTTCGAGGCCGCTCGCTTCGAGGCCCCACTACTGAAGGCCACCCTCCAGTGGGGCAGCTACCAGGCCACGGCCGTCCTGGACCGCCACGGCCGGGCCTTCTTCCCCCCACTTCCCTTCCAGGCCGTCAGCGACGCCGGCGACGACGTAGATCACCCCTTACAGCTTAGCCTGGAACCAGTCACAGGTGACAAGTAGGCAAGTGGCCGGTAAGCAAGTGGCCGGTAGGCAAGTGAGCAAGGAACTTGCCGACTCGCCCACTCGCCCACTCGCACACTCGCACACTCGCAGACTTGCAAACTTGCCTGCACATCCATACAGACAGGGAGATTCTATGAGTGAGTCAATTGGTTTCATTGGATTAGGTATTATGGGACGGGGCATGGCCCACAATTTGTTAAAGGCCGGCTTTGCCCTGCGGGTGTGGAACCGGACGGCCGCCCGCATGGAGCCGCTGGTGGCCGCCGGGGCCAGCGCCGACCGTAGCCCGGCCGACGTGGCCGCCCACAGCGACGTCATCATCACCTGTGTCAGCGATACGCCCGACGTCCAGGCTGTGATCCTGGGCGACTCAGGCGTCATCCACGGGGCCCGGCCGGGCGCGCTGATCATTGACATGAGCACCATCAGCCCCCAGGCCACCCGCGAAATGGCCCAACAACTGGCCGGCAAGGGCATCCATATGCTGGACGCGCCCGTCAGCGGCGGCAGCGAAGGGGCCGCCAAAGGCACGCTCAGCATCATGACCGGCGGCGAAGCTGATCAATTCGAGCGGGCAATGCCGGTCTTCCAGGCTATGGGCAAGGCCATCACCCACGTCGGTGGCCACGGGGATGGGCAAACGGTCAAGCTGGTCAACCAGGTCCTGGTCGTGGTAACGATGCTGGCTGTGGGCGAAGGGCTACTCTTTGCCCGGGCCGGCGGGCTGGACCTGGGCAAGACGCTGGCCGCCGTCTCGCAGGGCGCGGCCGGCAGTTGGATGCTTAGCAACCGGGGGCCACAGGTTGTGGAACGAGACTGGCGGCCGGGCTTCACCATAGATTTGCAGCAGAAAGATCTGCGCCTGGTGCTGGAGGCGGCCGACCAGATGGGTATTCCCCTGCTGGCTACCAGCCTCGTCTTCCAGCTTTACCGCACCTTGCAGCAGCGCGGCCTGGGCAGCGAAGGCAACCACGCCCTGGTCAAAGCCCTGGAAAATCTGTCAGGGCTGGAAATAAAGTCATAATATCCACCCCCTGGCAGTGCCTGGCACGGGGCAGAACCACTGTGGATAATCTAAGGCCGTTTGCCCCGTGCCAGGCACTAAAGACTCTCTAATCTCCCCCGCCAATCACCCCCTCCTCCTTCAACTTATCCCGGTACACGTTAATCTGGGCGGAATGTTCCCGCTTATGGCCGTAGAAGCTGTAGACGATAAAGTCATCGAGGGCATACTCCGGCCCATACCAGGGCAACGTGCCCACTTCCGGCCACGTGTCGGCCGGAATCTGGGGAACCAACGCGGCCACCCGGCCGTAGGCCGCGTTATATTCGTCCAGCGCTTCCTGGACGGAGTACTCCTGCCGCCGGCCGACCTCCACGTCGTTAAAGCCCAGGCCGCCTACTTCAGCTAATGTATCCAGGTAAGGTGTTTCACCGTCGCCCCCCAGGAACGAGGTCAGCAACTCGATCAGGAGGTGCTCATAAGACGCCAGGTGGCCGATAATGTCGCGCACCGACCACCAGCCGCAGACGCCGTTGGTATACCAGGCGTCTTCGGGAATATCCTTGATTGAATCCAACACGGTCAGATGGCCGTATTTCAAAATGTCTCGTGGGTTCATAAATCCTCTCGCTCAACGCAACCCTTCAAAAAGGTCCGTCTCCAGGCGCCGGCCGCCGTTGACCAGGCTGTAGACCCGGCAAAAGCTCTGGCGGCCCCATATCTCCCGGTGCATCTCCGCTGGTAGCCGGGTCAACGCTTCGTAGCCGGGAAGCTGGCTGCCATGGCAGGCAACAGCCTGCCAGACTGTTTCCCAATGGGCCCTGGCATCAATCGAGGTGGTAATAGCCCAGGCCGGCCAATCTACCACCCGCCGCTCCTGGTCGTCCACCGGGAAGGCCATGTCGCCTAGCGTCGCCCGGTACAGGTCATTCTCGGCCGCCGTCCAGACCTTGTAGTAACACTTGGCCACCCGGTGCGGGGCCAGGCCGGCCGGGTGGTGGTACTGTTCGTCGGCCGCGCAGACCAGGGCCGCCAGGGTAAACTGGGAGATGGCAATGTGGTCGGGGTGACCATAAGCGCCATCTAGGGAAAAAGTTACCACCACCTGCGGCCGCACCCGGCGCAGGTGGCCGGCAATTTTGCCCACCACCCCGGCCGGGTCAGCCCGGTCCAGGTCGCCGTCCATGTAGTCCAGGAAACTCACTTCACGCAGCCCCAGAACCCTGGCGGCGGCCATCAGTTCCGCTTCCCGAATCCGGCCCAACGCTTCCGGGCCAGGGTATTCGGCCGGCGGCCTCTGCCAGCCTCGTTCACCCCGTGTGGCCGTCACCAGGTACGTCTCCACTCCTTCGGCCGCGTAATAAGCCAGCGTCCCACCTGTTCCCAGAGATTCGTCGTCCGGGTGGGCCAGCACACACATCAACCGCAGCGGCTCGCTCATCGCTCTGATGCTTCCGGCGTTTCCTTAAAATCTTCGGGGCCGTAGCGGACGACCTTGACCACCCTGGCGTCCTTGCGTACCATCGGCGGCACCACCAGGCGAGCCTGGGCCTCGTTTTCAGCCTCAATCACCGCCCAACCAGTATGGACGCCCGACTTACAGCCCCAATCAAAGTTAAAGAGGTAGCCCATAGCCAGCACGTCGTGCATTAATAAGTCGCAATCCTCCGGCCGGTGGGGCGATTCAACCAGGTATCGTTCCAGCATCTGTTTCTCCTTGTAAAAAGCAATGAGCAATGAGTAATGAGCAATGAGCTATAAGCTGTAAGCTGTGAGCTATAAGCTGTAAGCTGTGAGCTATGAGCTATGATTGATATGCTAAGGATAGGGTCAAAGGATAAAGTTGTCATCCGTGAAAATACGTAATGGGGCCGCTGGCCGGCACGTAAAGAACAGGCCAGGCTAATCGCCGGCCGGCGACTGGGTAGGCAGCATGGCCGTTGCCTGGCGCACGAAGTTTTCGCGCAACGACCCTTCAGGGACCTGCCTGGCCAACTCTTGAATGAAAGCCCTGGTTTTGCTAAAAGCCTCTCCGGCCGCCTGGCCGTTCCCCTGCGCCTGGTAGGCCTGGCCCAGGGCGAGGTATAAACGCCATAAAAGGGGTAACGGACGATTTTCCGATTGGGCCATGACAAAGTTCAAGCAGGCAATAGCCTCTTCCGGCCGGTCGAGAGCAACTAGGGCCCTGGCCTTCAGCCACCACAGGCTCAGAGGAACATGGTCAAGAGCCAGATTGGGTGTCGCGGCAAGGATTGTGTCCATGATCTGCAAGGCCTCGTCAGCTTTGTCCTGGGATAACGCCAGTTCGGCTCGGGTAAACCAGATCATGCGCTGGCCAATGGTTCGTGGTTCGGTCGCCGTGCCGGTAGCCGGGTCCAACAGCGGCTTTAGCACCGCTTCGGCCCGGGCCAGATTCCCCTCATAGACGTTGGCCAGGGCTAGCAGGCTACTGCACTGGTTGGTCCAGATGAGAGAGTGGATCTCCCGGGCCAGGAGCAGCGCCTGCTCCAGGTATTGCTGCGCCGTGGAAAAAGCCAGAACGTCCAGGTAAAAACTGCCCAGGGCGTGGTAGCTGCCGGTCGTCCACTGCTGGTGGCCAATCCCCTGGGCAATTGTCAGGGCGCGCTGGGCCTGGGCCAGAGCCCGCGTGTACTCACCCAGGCCGAGACTACCCAGGGCGAGCTGAAAAAGGGCAAAGGCCTCGCCGGCCCGCCAGCCGATTTCCTGGGCGAGCTTCAGCGCCGCTTCGGCATCGGCCGTCGCCCCGGCCATCTCCCTGGCCGCCAGAGGCAGCGTTAGCTGCAACATAATCAGGGGAATGGCCCCACGGAAAGCCATCATCGCCAGGCTGGAGGACAACCCCTGGGGGTCGTCCAACTCGCGAAACAAAGCCACCGCCCGCTGAAGGCGCGCTGTGCCCTGATCAATGTCCCCAATTTCGTAGAGGGCCAGGCCCAGCAGGTCCAGGGTAGTGGCCATACCGCGCCGGTCATTTAACGATTCAAAAATGGCCAGCGCTTCTTCGTGGTAGCGTTGTCCCTCCTCCGGCCGCTCCAGGTTGACGTGCCAGTTGCCCAGCCGGTTTAGGCTGCGGGCCAGGGTAGACGGGTCGTCCAACTGGCGGGCCAGTTCCAGCGCCTGCTGAAAATACTCCCCGGTCCGGGTGTAATCGTGGGCCGCCCACAATTTGCCCAGGTCCAACAGCGCCTGCCACTCGCCACGCCGGTTGCCAATTGTTCTGGCCAGCTTCAGCGCCGTCTCGTGGTCATGCCTGGCCCGCTCAAAATCGCCGCTAATTTCGTAGACCAGGCCCCGGGCCTGGCAAATCTTTATGACTGCCTCCTGGTTACCGCAACGCCTGGCGATCTCCAGCGCCCGGCTGTAATGGCTGATGGCTTCGACGTTGGCGTACTGGCTCATGGCCAGGTCGCCGGCCAGCATGTAATACTTCTGGGCTCGTTCGTCGTCCCCGGCCCCGTCAAAGTGAAGGCCGAGCGTTGGCGCCAGCCCGGCCGCGTCCAGCCGCCCGGTGTAGAGCCGTTCCAACGTCTCGGCCACGGCCAGGTGCAGCCGCCGCCGGTCTTCCACCAACAACAACCGGTAGACCGCCTCCTGGACCAGGGCGTGGCGGAAAATGTAGGCCAGCTCCGGCCGCGATTGGGCCAGGCGGATCAGGTCGGCGGATTCCAGGGAAGTGAGGTGGCTGATGAGTGAATTCATGGCCCAGGCAGATAGGGTCCTTTCAAGGCCGCCATTATACAACAAAAAGGAGATTAGAGACTGGAGCTTAGAGATTGGAGATTCGACCAATCTCTAATCTCCAATCTCTTGCCCCTTTGGATGAACTTCCGACGCTTTTTGGACGGCTACCGGACGCTGTATGAGTAAGCTATACGGCAGTAGGGGTGAGGCTGGTGGCAAAGTTTACAATTTCCCGGCCGCAAACAAAAGCCACCAGCCTCGTCCCGGCTTCGAGAAGGAAGGAGGCTTACGTGAACCTGGAAAAGATCGAACTCCTCAAGGCAGCGTGGAACCAGGTCCGTCCGGCGGCCGAGAGGGCTGTTGAACTGTTTTATATCCGATTGTTTGAACTCGATCCGTCGCTGCGCCCGCTGTTTAAGGATGACCTGGCCCGGCAAGGCCATAAGTTCATTGCCGCTCTGGGCCTGTTGGTTGACGGGCTGGACCGGCCGGAAACGATTATCCCGGCGATTCAAGAGCTGGGACGGCGCCACGCCGGCTATGGCATCTGCGACGACTACTACCATACCGTTGGCCAGGCCCTACAATGGATGTTAGCCAACGTTTTGGGGGAGAGCTTTACGCCGGAGGTGGAAGCGGCCTGGAACGAGGCTTATTACCTGATCGCCGGCCTGATGAAGGAGGCGGCCGCCTCGGCCAGGCGCCGCGCGCCTTACGCCACCGCGGAATGGCTGCCCGCCTCTAATTGTTAGAAGGAGTTCACATGGGCGAGACTACCGCCCACCGCGATGAATGAAAAAGCTTATAGCTAATAGCTGATAGCTGACAGCCATTTACTCAGGAGGAAGTATGTCAGAAATTAACGTCTCTTTTGGCCCACCCGCGGCCGCCGCCCAACCAGGCGCCAAATCGTTGATTCTCCGCCTGCCGGTCAGCATGATTCTGACCGCGGCCGCCGTCGTGGTGGGCGCCACCGTCTGGGGTCTCATCGCTTATTTTACCAACAGCATTTTTGTTTTCATTCCTGTCGTCATTGGTTTCGGCATTGCCGTGGCCATGACCTTTCCGTTCAAGCGGGTGCCGTGGTGGCTGGCCCTGGCGCTCTTCCTGCCCTGCCTGGCCCTGACGGTCTTCAGCGTGCTTCTAGGCGATTACCTATATTACACACTCCTGGCTATGAAAGAACTGCAGCTCTCGGCCGGCGACGCCGTCCTGACCGTGGCCGTCAATTATATTGACATCGCCGTCGAAAGCGGCGACGGCCTGGCCTCGCTGGGTTTTGCCGTCCTCGGCGCAATCATCGGCTTCGTCCGTACCATCCGCAAGTAGGCAGGAAGCAAGTAGGCGAGTAGGCGAGTAAGCGAGTAGCAGGTAGGCGACCGACTCGCAGACTCGCAAACTCGCAAACTCGCAGACTCGCACACCCGCAGACTCGCAAACCTTTAAAAGGAGGCCCCCATGTCTACCATTCAAGTTCCGGCGCAATTCAGCGCCGGCATTTCCCTGGCCCAGCCGGTTAAGGTCTACCGCCTCAATTCGGCTGTGAAGATCAGCGGTCTGATAGGCATTTTGATGTCCCTATTTTTCGCCGCCCTCGTCCTTGTCGTCATCCGGCCGCTGCTGCTCAACGGCTGGGGCCCATTCGCCTCGCTGGCCGATCCCAGCATCAGCGGCATCCTGTCCATTGTCACCCTGATTATCCCCGTCTTGCTGCTGTTCCCGGCGTTTATCCAGTTGATCAAGGTGGCCAGCCAATGGAACAAAGCCATCGTCCTGTACCAAAACGGCCTGGCCTTTCGCAACCGGCGCGGGCTGCAGGAGTGGCGCTGGGAAGACATCCGTTTCGTCCAGGCCCAAATTGTCCGCTACTCCTACTATGGCGTCCCCACGGGCACCCGGCAGACCTACATGTTCTCCAATCACAAAGGCGAGCACCTGGTCCTGGACCAGACCATCAGCCAGGCCGAGGAACTGGCCGACCGTATTCACCAGGTGACGACGCCCATCCTGCTGAGCCTGGCTGCAGAAGCTTACCAGGCGGGCCAGCCCGTATCCTTTGGCCCCATTACTGTCGGCAAGCAGGGCGTGACCTGCCGTGGCAAAACCTACTCCTGGGACGAGGTCCAATCTCTGTCGGTCAAAGACGGCCGGGTCCAGATTGAAAAGCGCGGCGGTGGCTTCTTCAGCGGTGGAACCAGCGTCCTGGCTTCCGAAGTCTACAACCTGACCGTTTTACTGGGCCTGTTGCAGCAAATTGGCGGCAACGTCTCCTTCCAGGGCGGCACGTCCCTGGCCAGCGCCGCGGCGGTCAGCGAAAACATCTCTGATTAGGGGACCGTATTAAGTTCGAGACAGGTCAGCCCATGTTTGATAGTAGTGGCCACATTGTGAAGTGGGATTATACCGTAGAGGATTTTGCCACCCTGGAATGGGAGTCAAGGGCCCGTTGGGTCGAAGCAATTGCCGCCCGGTATGAGTTGGGCCGCTGGCTGGACGACATCACGGGCGCGATCCGCTTTCTAGGGAGCGACCCCCGCTTTAGCCAACTGAATGGCTGGGCATCAAACGTGGACGCCGCTATCTTGCAGGCTATTAACGACGGGATTCGCCTGGCCTTTCGGAGCGAAGCGCCCATAGGCTATTTGGCGCCGGCCGGCAGCCTGGCCAGTTTTGCCGGTAAGGTACACATCCATGGCGGGGAATTGTGGGCCCAATTCTTCCGAGCTATTAACCCTCATCTGGCCGGACCACGACCGCAGCTTGCCAGCGACGATGAACTCATTGATTTGCGCCTGCGAGCCGAGCAGCATGGCGTGGACTATGCCCTGGCCCATCACGAAACCCGGCGGCGCTACGCCAGCGCCGATCCCTGGCAGCGCAGCCGGATTGACATTTTCCTGGCCGGAGCCGACGGATACCGCTGGCTGGCTCCGAAATATAGATACCTGGTGGGCGGCCGTTGCACCGCCTCGACTCACTTCTTGTGTGAGGCAACCGACCCCAGGACGGCCTCCCCCTATCTGGCCTTCCTGGGTAACTTGCTGCTAGAGCTGGGGGCGGTTGTCCTCTACACGCCGCGAGCGGTCGGCGAACTGGTGGGCCTGGCGCTCAACTGAATTTTTGCCCTGCCAAACTCTGCGTCTTTACGTTAAAATTTGCTGAGGTAATCAATATGACCCAACCTGACCCTCAGCAAACAGAGTACGAATACGGCGGCCTGATGGCTTCCCTGTGGGACTTCCTCCGGGGCGACACCAGCCAGTGGTCCGACCGCTTCTTTTTCAAAGAGATCATCCTGGAAAGCGGGCAACCAGCCCTGGACGTAGGCTGCGGCACGGGCCGGTTGTTGTTGGACTACCTGGCCGGCGGCATAGACATTGACGGGGTGGACAACTCGCCGGAGATGCTGGAACTGTGCCGCCAGAAGGCAGAACAGATGGGTCTCCGGCCGGCGCTATACCTGCAAACCATGGAAACCCTGGACCTACCCCGTAAATACCGCACTATCATCGTCCCTTCCAGCTCCTTCCAACTGCTCATTGACCCGGCCGGCGCCCGCGAGGCGCTGCGCCGCTTCCTGGCCCACCTGGAACCAGGCGGGACGCTGGCCATGCCCTTCATGATCATCTGGGACAAAAAAACCACCGAGCCGGTGGTGGCCGGCGAGTGGGAGTTGGCCGTCGAAAAGGTCCGGCCGGAAGACGGCGCGATCGTCCGCCGCTGGTCCCGCTCCACCTACGATCTGGCCAACCAACTGGAGCACACCGAAGACCGCTACGAAATTGTCCGGGACGGCGCAGTCGTCGCCTCCGAATCCCACTCCCGCTCCCCGGCGACCCGCTGGTACACCCAGCCGCAGGTCCTGGCGCTGTTGGCGGAAACGGGCTACACCAACGTCCGCCTGCTGAAAGAGTTCAGCCGCGAGCCGGCCGCGGCCGGCGACACCCTCTTTTCCATGCTCGCTACACGACCATCATGAATCCCATACTGGCAGCAGCGATCCGGGCGCTCAAGCGCCGTAAGCGAATATGCCCGTCGTGTAAGAGAGAGCAGTTAGCCCCGCCAGGCCAGGAGACGGTTGCTTTACCCTGCGCCTTCTGCGGCGCTATGGTTCCTCCCCCCAACGTGGCCCAAAAGCCCCCTGGTCCTGGCTGAAAGCACCGGCGGCGCCGGTTTCATGGCCCTGCCGCCAGCTCCTCAAACGCTGCCAACTGTTGCCCGTCGCCCAGCACGGCAACCACATCGTCAGCGTCAAGGCGGTAACTGGCTTCTGGGTTTGGCAGCAGAGCGCCGTCGCGAAGCACGGCCACGATAGAAGCGCCGGTCCGGCGGCGAATTTGCATCTCCTGAATGGTCCGGCTGGCCAGAGGGCTGGTGGCGGGTATTGTTACCCAGTTCATTTCCATCAGGCGTTGCGCCTGTGGCAGTTGGGCCACCAGGGCGTAATCGCCATGCGCCTCGTATAACGGCCCGTACAGTTCGCGGCGCACAGCGTCCACGAAACGCTGAATGTCTGTCGGCGGCACGTTCAAATGTAACAACGCCTGGCGGGTAATCTCCAGGCCGGCTTCCAATTCCGGCTGGACGACTTCGTAGACCCCCATCTGGTGGAGCATTTCCATTTGCTCCAGCCCTTCCGACCGGGCGACGATGTGCAGGCCCTGGTTGATTTGCTGGACGTGCCTGACAATCGAATGGGCAACAGTAATCGAAGGTATCGTAATCAGAAGCAAACGGGCCTGTCCAATCCCGGCCGCTTCCAGGACCAGTGGGTGGCTGGCATCCCCGTAAATGGTTGGCATTCCTTCTTTCTTACACCGTTCGATGCGCTGCTGGTCTATCTCGACGACCACAAAGCTCGAACCCAGGCGTTGCAGCGTACGGGCCACGTTCCGGCCGACCCGGCCGGCGCCGGCGATGACGACGTGGTTGTGGAGGCCCTCCTCAGGCACGTTGATCGTCTGTAAAGGCTCGTGTCTGAACCAGCGTTTTCTCAGCCCGTACAGCGGTCCGGCCGCCTGGGAGATAAACGGCGTCAAAACCATCGTTATCAGGGCAACCGTCAATACCAGCGCATAAAGCTCCTGGCTGATGGAGTCCGTGGCCAGCCCGGCGCGGGCCAGGACAAAGGAAAACTCGCCGACCTGCAACAACCCCAGGCCCACGGCCAAAGGGGTGATATTGCCATAACCAAAGGCCCGGGTCAGCAGGCCAAAGATCACGCTTTTTCCCCCGGCCACCAGCAGAACTACCACCAGCACAACGCCTAAATTCGCCAGCAAGAAAGCCGGGTCCAGAAGCATCCCGGCCGAGACAAAAAACAACAGGCCGAACAGGTCTCGAAGGGGGATAATGTCGCTGAGGGCCTGGTGGCTGTGCTCCGATTCGCTCAAGACCACGCCGGCCACAAAGGCCCCAAAGGCAAAAGAGAGGCCAAAGAGATAGGTGGCGTAACCAACCCCCAGCCCGATAGCCGTGACGGCCAGCAGAAAAAGCTCTCGCGAATTCCAACGGGCAATGGCCACCATCAGCCGGGGAATGAGCCGCGTTCCGATAAAAAACATGGCCCCCAGGAACACGGCCGCTCGCAAGGCAGCCAACCCCAGAACAGGCAACCCGCTCTCCAGGTTACTTAATTGGGGCAAGATGATCATCAACGGGACGACAGCCAGGTCCTGGACGATCAGCATGCCGATCATCACCCGGCTCGATAACGTTCCCAGCAACCCTCGACTCATAAGCGTCTTCAGGATAACCATCGTGCTGGACAGCGAAATGAGCGCCCCAAACCAGAGAGAAGAGACCCAGTCCCAACCCAGCAGTTGCCCGATCCCCACCCCCAATCCTATCGTCAAGAACATCTGCAAGGGCGTACCAATGAGAGCCACGTGGCGCACCGGCCGCAGCTCTTTAAAGGAAAACTCAATACCCAAGGCAAAGAGCAGGAGCGCCACCCCAATTTCGGCCAAAAGCTCGATGTCGTGGACCTCAGTCACGGTCACGCCGCCGGTGTACGGACCGACCAGGACACCGGCCAGGATGTAACCCAGGATGAGCGGCAGGTGTAACCGTTGGGCTACCAGGCCACCCAACAAAGCGGCAACAACAATGATGGCAACGTCAGCGGCAATACCCATGAGCGGTCCAATTTTCACGATAAAGCCGCAGGTTTGCCGTCACCTTGTCACCTTGTCAAGAATATTTACGTCGGCGCCGCCTGCGGCCGCCCGCCAGGTAGCCCACCACAAAAGCCAGGCCGGCCCCCACAGCCAGCGCGGCCGTCCAGCGGGAAGTAGCCGGGTCGGCCGGGGCCATTTGTGGGCCCTGGGCCTGCCGCAGCCCGGCCCGGTAGAGGGGAATGGTCAACCACGGTATCAGATAATCGGCCATCAGGTAAGCAAAGCGAGGCAGCCCCAGGGGCGGCTGCGGCCGTTGCGGCCGGGGGCGTTCGCCGGCCAACTGCACCTCGGCCAGGGTAAAAGCCTCGCCCTCCAATCCCGACAACTTGCCCATAACCTGGCCGTTGGCGTCCAGAATTTTACTTTCATGGACGTAGCCGCAGCTCATTTCCATCTCCGCCGCCCGGGGCAGGTGTTTGAGCAGCCCCGGCGCCAGCGGGCTCATGGCCAGCAGCGTGCCGGCCGGGTTAGGGATAGCGCTGCGAAAATGGCCGATAGTCGTGGCCTGGGCCGCCGGCACGCCCAGCCAGGCCACCTGTTCGTTGATCAGCGAGCCAAAGACGTGCCCGGCCATTCCCTTCATGCTCCCCAGGAGCGGATTGATCTGTCCGGCCGTAAGCTGCCGGCCGTCAGGCATATGCCAGGTTGGGTCGGTGACGTTGGGCGGGCAACTGCTAATCAGCATCAGGTCCACCCGCCCGGCGTAGCGCCGCCACAGGTCGCCGTGGCCCACGTCCCAACAGACCATCAGGCCGATCCGGCCCAGGTCGGTGTCGGCCACGGTAATATCCCGGCCGTCACGGTAATAGGCCCGCTCCCAGGCCCAGGGGTAGACCTTGTCGTAGCGCCAGGAGCGGCCGTCAGGCGCAAAGAGCAAAAAGGCGTTGTAAACTTCGTCCTCGTCCAGGAGCATGAGCGTGCCGCCCAGGTACACGTCCTGGCGGGTCGCCGTCCGGGTCAGCCAGGCGACCGTCGGCCCATGCATCGGCTCGGCCCGGCGGTAATTGTCATCACTGTAGCCGTAGCCGGTGTTAAACAGCTCCGGCAGCAAGACGAGCTGCGCCCCGGCCGCCGCCGCGCCGGCCACCAACTTCTCGGCCCGGGCCAGCCGTTCGCCTGTGGCAGCCGGGCAGGCGTCCATTTGCACCGAGGCAATCTTAATCGTTCGAGTCATCATTCACTCTCCAAATACCACATCATTCTCAGTAGATCGCAGGCTCCCTCCCGGAGGTTGGCGGTTTCACCGCCA
>JAKEFB010000153.1 GCA_022616275.1 Chloroflexota bacterium | reverse complement strand
TCCCGGCCGACGAGCCTGGCCGCCTGGAGAAAGCTTTCCCGAGTGGCCTCGGTCTCCACCGGCACCGGCTGGTCAATGGCCGCACTCAGGTCGCGAATGACCTCGTCGGCGCTGGTATAACGATTGGCTATCTCCTTGGCCAGCAACCGTTCCAACAGTCGTTGAACTGGCTGCGGAACTTCCAGGACGGCCACGTTGGGGGTGACGTTCAGAATGCGATCCAGAACGGTGACCGAATCACTGTCGCGGAAAGGGTTATGGCCGGCGAACAGCTCGTAGGCCAGGACGCCCACGGCGTAGAGGTCGGCCGGTGGGCCAGCCAAAACGCCGCGCAGCACCTCCGGGGCCATATAATAGAGCGTTCCCACTGTACCGGTAGCTTTATTTATGTCTACCGATAGGCCGAAATCAAGCACTTTAACTACACCGACGCCGGCGACGCCGTTCAGGCTTCCAGCGCCGGGTAGCGTTGGAGCGACCAGGACGTTGCCCGGTTTCAGGTCGCGGTGAACCAGGCCACGGCGGTGGATGTAGGCCAGCGCCTGGAGAACCTGGACCAGCAGAGTGATTTTAGCCGCCAGGGGTTGGCGATGGCCGGCCTCAACGATGGTTTTGGCGTTTTCCAGCAAGTCCATGGTGAAGTAGGGCTGGCGCTCGTCGTCGAAGCCATAATCCAGGACGGCGATGATATGAGGGTGCCGGAGTGAGGCTAAGGCTTCAAACTCCTGAGCCAGAGCCAGACGGGGGTTGTAGCTGGTGTCGCCGTAAGTGCTGGCGAGCAACTCATCGGCGGTAATGACCCGTTTTAAGGCGACGTCTTGCCCGGTTAGGCGGTCGTTGGCGCGATAAACGTTGCCCATACCCCCTTTACCCAACTGGTTATGAAGGCGGTAACGGCCGCCAAGGAGAAGTGGCTCAGAGGGAAGGAAAGAGTGTTTGCCTGGCTTCATGGCGTGAATTAAAGCCAGATTATAACATCAAAAGAGGCTATTGGGTTGGCCTCTCATAGGGTTAACAGAAGCCGCCGGGTGAGGACGGCAGCCATCTCGGCCCGGTAAGCGGCGTCGCCCCGGAAATCGCCGGGGTGGCTGGCCTGCCTCTTCGCCGCCGCGGCCGCTTCCTCGATAGTCTGTTGATTGAGGCCCCTGGCCAGGGCGGCCTCGGCCTCGGCCAGGCGGACCGGCCGGTCGTCAATGCCGGTGGCGGCCAGACGCGGCGTCTCTCCTTCGGCCTGCCAAAGGGTGACGGAGACGATGGGGTAGTCGGCCGGGGTGCGGGCGACACGCTCGCTGTTGCCCAGGCCTTCCGACCAGGCCAGGCTAACCTCCGTGATTAGCCCGGCCGGGCGTTCGGCGGCGGCCAGGTACTCGACCAGCCCCAGGGTGGTTGCCCCCTGCGGCCGGCGCAGAGCCAGGGTGGCGTTCAAGACCAGCAGCGCCCCCAGCAGTTCACTGTCCGGCAGGCGGGCGGCGACGCTGCCGCCCAACGTGGCCGCGTTGCGGTAGGTGTTGGGGCCGGCCTGGCGAATGGCCTTGCGCAGCAGGGAGGCTGGATCGCCAACCAGGCCGTGTTCGGCCAGGTAGTTGTCCAGGTCGGACAGCCGGACCATCGCCCCGACGACCAGTTGGCCCAGCTCCGGCCGGAGCTGATCTAGCCCCAGATCCTGGAGGTCTACCACGGCCGCGGTGATATGGCTGGCCAGCAGCGTTGTCCCACCGGCCAGGGGAACGGTGTCCGGCCGGGCCAGCAGTTGCAACGCTTCCTCGACGGTTTTGGGACGGTAATAAGCGCCTGGTTTTTTGGGCATGGTTTATCTCTGGTTAACAGTAACAGGGTTATTGGAATCGTGTGCTATAATTAAACCCGGAGTTTAGAGCAAGAGCAAGAGGAAGAGCGAGAGCTGCTAACAGTGCCTGGCACGGGACAGAATCACTCTGGATAGACCAAGGCTGTTTGCCCCGTGCCAGGCACTATGTTAAGAGTTGGAGATTATTAAGTGAGTGAGTTGGTGGCGCGTCCCTGGATCCGGCCGCTGTCGCGGCGGACGTTGGTGCTGCTGGTGGTGGCCGGAGTGTTGCTGGTGCTGGGTTTTTACAGCGCTACCGACCCGGAGCGCCTGGCCCACGACCCTGGCCTGGGGGTGGCTGATTACGCCGGCTACGCCGTTTGCCACCGGATTACGTCTCGCTCCTTTACCGTAGCCGGCCGGCAGTTCCCGCTGTGCGCCCGCTGCACGGGCATGTACCTGGGAGTGACGTTGACGTTCCTGGCGTTGTGGCTGGCCGGCCGGCGCCGTTGGTCCGACCTACCACCACGGGCGGTGCTGCTGGTGTTGCTGGGGCTGGTGGGCCTGATGGGGATTGATGGGATTAACTCGTACAGCCACTTTTTCCCCGGGCTACCCCACGTCTACGAACCACGCAACTGGCTGCGGCTGGTGACGGGCATGGGGACCGGGCTGGCGATGGGAGCCATCGTCTTCCCGGGGCTGGCCCAGACGTTGTGGCAGGACCAGGAACGGCGGCCGGCGCTTGGCTCGCTGCGGGAGTTGCTGGGGTTGATGGTCGTGGCGGCCGTGGTCGTGTTGCTGGTGTTGAGCAACCAACCGGTCATTTTGTACGTATTGGCTATTGCCAGCGCGGCCGGCGTGGTCATCATCCTGGCGGGGATCAACTGCATGATGCTGTTGATTTTGTCGAAACGGGACGCGCGGGCTACGAATTGGCGGCAGGCGGCCGTGCCCCTGGCTATTGGTGTGTTGCTGGCGGTTGGGCAAATTGCCGCTGCCAGCCTGCTTCGTTACGCCTTGACCGGCGCTTTGACTGGTATTCCTGGGGTAGCCTAATTCGGGCGAACCTCCCGGAGGTTGGCGGTTTCACCGCTTGAACCTCCGGGAGGTTGAAGTAGGGAGGTAGACAATGGACGTGATAAGTGGTTTGGGTGGCATTGCGGCGGGATTTGGCCTATCGGGCAGCGCCGGGCTGAACGCCTATATTCCCCTGTTGATCGTGGCCCTGGCGGCCCGTTTTCCAACCGCCAACCCCATCCTGGAGCTGGGCGAGCCTTACAACACGCTGGCCAATAGCTGGGTCATCGGCGTGTTGGCCGTTTTGTTGCTCATTGAAATGTTTGTAGATAAGATACCGGCTGTTGACACGATCAACGACGTGATCCAGACCGTCATCCGGCCGACGGCCGGCGCCATTCTCTTTGCCGCCAACGCCGGTATCGTCACCGACCTCAGCCCCGTGCTGGCCATTATTATTGGCCTCATCCTGGCCGGTGGCGTCCACGCGGTCAAAGGTGTGGTCCGGCCGGCGGTGACAGCAACGACGGCCGGGACCGGCAACTGGCTGGTTAGTCTGATCGAGGACGTGATTGCCTTCGTCGTTTCGGTATTGTCCATCCTCATTCCTATCCTCAGCGCGATTGTGTTTGCCATCCTTCTCTACTTTTTCCTTTCCTACCTCTACCGCCGCAACAAGCGCCATAACTATGTTTACCGTGGGTGAAGGCGGGGGACCGGAATTTTACTGGCACACCCGTATTAGATGGAGGGAATATCTATGAATGTTCATATGCCCAGCGTGATCAAGGCCGGTGTTATCGCTGCCGTCGTTAGCGGAATCCTGGCCGTGCTCACCGCAATTCCGTTCGTAGGGGGTTTTATCTGGCTTTGCACCTGTTTTGCCGGGTTTTTAATCCCGGTAGGTGCAGGTCTCCTCTACGGCAACTTTGCGCCCGGCCAGGAGGATCTGGCCCAAAGCGCCATTGGTGGAGGTCTAGCGGGAGCTATCGGCGGTTTGATTTACGGCGTGATCAGTGGCCTTTCAACTACGGTCCTGGCCACTCTTATCCAAAGTGGTGATGTAGAGACGGCCGTGACCGCTCTTACCGCCGGCATAGTGGGCACTCTAATAAGCTGCTGTGGCACGGCGATTGGCGGGCTTATCTTTGGCGCCATTGGCGGCGCTCTTTGGACAGTCTTTCAAGGGCGAAAGGGCAGCGCAGCCGCTGCCTAGTACGCCTGGGGTTTGCAGTAACGGCTTTAGCAGTCAGAGTGGCTGAAGCCGTTACTACAAACCAAAATGTACGCGGCCGGGTATTAACAACGGTTATTGGTAATTCAATGACCAATCACCAACAACCAGAAAGAGGAGGGATTGTTAAACGAAATGGGAGACAATCGCAATCGGAACATTATTATTGCTATCGTCGTGATTTTGTTGCTCTGTTGTTGTTGTTCGTTGCTGGTGGGGGGCTGGTTCTACGGAGACACGCTAGCTACCCAGTTCAACTTTTAGAGGCGCGACCCTCGTACCGTAAACCACCTGGCGTACCCGGTGATGCCTGCTTTCGGCCGAAGGCAGGCATTTCGGTTTCCGGCCATTAATTCTACTGTTTCAACTGGTTACGCAGCCCGCCGATTTGCTTTTCCAGATCGGCCAGGCTGTTTTTGTTTGCCACCAGCCTGGCTTGTTGGGTACGGACGAAGCGGTCGAAGGGGGCGACCGTGTCTTCGAGGCGCTGCGCGCCGCGCCGCATTTCCCGGTTGAACTGCTCGGTCAGGCTGCCGACCAGCCGGTGGCGGAGATCGGCCAGTTTGCGTTCCAGCTCCTGGTTGGCCCGCCGCTTGCGGGCCGGCAGGACGAGAAAGCCCAGGGCCATGAAGGCCACGCCGGCCAGGATGCCGGTTACGTCCAGCCAGGTGGCGGTAGCCAGCAGGGCCACCACCGTGCTGATGCCCATCCCGCCTAACTCCAGCAGCGCCGCTCCAGCCACGGCCGTCTGGGCGGAGTTGGCCAGTTCGGCTGCTTCTTTTTCCCGGTCGTAGCTAGCCACAGCCTGGCGGGTGGCCGCGCCAATCGAGTCTACCAGCCGCTGCCGGTCATAGGCCAGCGTGCCTTCGCGCGGGCCAGAGTGGCCGACGATGCGCTCGTCATATTCCTGCTTGCGCCGGGCCAGGTGCTCGGCCACGGCCGTCCACTGGCGCAAATCCTGCTCCACCAGCCAGTCCACCAGCTCGCCAATGCGGGCTTCGATTTGCTGGGGGGTGTCGGCCACGACCTGCTGCTCGAAGGCCTCTTTGACCCGGTTGGCCCGGACCAGGTCAGGGATGCGACCGACGCGGATCGTTTCGTCGAAGAAGTCCCGGCCGCGCTTTTCCATGGCGTACAGCAGGTTGTCAATCTCCCCCAGGCGGGCCTGGAAGTTGCGCTGCATATCTTCGTTGTAATAGACCGTCTGGCCGCGAATGTCCTCCAACAACTGGTTGTCGTCTTGCAGGGCAGCCAGGTCTTCGCCGATGGCCGCCAGTTGCTTGCTGACCAGCTTTTGGCCAACGCCCAGGGGGTTGAGCAGCTTGAGGCGAAAGCGGCCGTCGTCGTCGAGCGTGTCGTGGATGAAGCTTTCCAATGGCTCGAAGCCGCTGGCCGGCCACAGGCGCGGCTGGCCGGCCTTGGCCTGGCGGGCCAGCCGGGCGGAAACGGGGAAGACGGCGGCAATGTCGCCCACCAGCCGGTTGGCCGCGCCGGCGGCAAAGTCCACCACCTGGTCAACGGCCGTCTGCCCGTCAAGGATGTCCACCTTGTTGATAATGAGGACGATCTTTTTGCCCCAGTCGCGGATCTGGGTCAGGAAGGCGCGCTCGCTCTCGGTGAACGGCCGGTCGGCCGAGGTGAGGAAGAGGACCAAGTCGCTGCGGGGGATAAACTCGGCTGTCAAGGCCTCGTGTTCACGCTGGATGGCGTTAGTGCCGGGGGTGTCCACAATGTTAACGTTTTGCAGCAGCTCGATAGGGGCGGTCTGTATCCAGACACCCTTTTCGGCCGGGATCGTACTTGGTTCGGGGCCGTACTTGAGCAGGTAAATCTGGGTAGTGGTGGGGGTGACACCTTCGGCCAGCAGGGCGCGGCCGAGCAGGGCGTTGATGAAGGCTGATTTGCCGGCGTTAAATTCGCCAGCGACGACGAGTAGAAACAACTCGTCCAGTTGGCGGATGGAGTCGGCCAGGGCGGTCCGGTCTTCGGGTGGCGCACCGGCATCGGCCAGGGCATCGCGCAGCCGGCCGAGCACATCGCGGGTCCGCTTCAGCAGCTCTTCCTGCTCAGGCTTGAGGATGGTCTCCATGCAGGAAGTATAGCGGCGAGTGGGCGAGTGGGCGAGTTGCAGGTGGCAGGTTTGTAAGTCACTCAATTGTTGCGTGCCCTTGTTCCCTGTCTCCTACTCTAGCGCTACATCAATGCCGGCCGCTTCGAGGCGGCGGATGCGCTCCCATTCGGGGAGGTTGGACTCTTTGCCGGCTTCTTTGAGGGCCAGGACCTGGCGGAGCTCCATGATCTGGTCGCGCAGGACGGCCGCTTTCTCGAATTCCAGGGCCTGGGCGGCCATTTTCATTTGCTTCTCCAGTTCCCTGATCAGCCGGCTCAGCTCTTCCTTGGGCAATTGGGTGGTGGCGACGTAAGCGCCCTTTTCTTCGGCCACAGCCAATTCACGCCGCTCGGCAATCTCGCCAGCCAGGTCACGGACCTCCTTGACGATGCTACGCGGCTCGATGCCGTGCTCGGTGTTGTAGGCAACCTGCTTCTCCCGCCGTTTGTTGGTCGTCTCAATGGCCCGGCGCATGGAGTCGGTCGTGTTGTCGGCGTACATGATGACCTTGCCTTCGACGTGGCGGGCCGCCCGGCCTATCGTCTGGGTGAGAGCCGTTTCCGAGCGGAGGAAGCCCTCCTTGTCGGCGTCAAGGATGGCCACCAGGGAAACTTCAGGCAGGTCGAGCCCTTCACGGAGCAGGTTAATGCCGACGACAACGTCAAAGACGCCCAGGCGGAGATCGCGCAGAATTTCCGTCCGCTCCAGCGTTTCAATCTCGGAGTGGAGATAGTGGACCTTGACCCCCATC
The DNA here is from genome assembly GCA_022616275.1 of Chloroflexota bacterium. Lineage (GTDB taxonomy): Bacteria > Chloroflexota > Anaerolineae > Promineifilales > Promineifilaceae. The sequence continues at coordinate 27,467 of JAKEFB010000153.1, read as the reverse complement.
TCCAGCAGGTAGTCGCTGAGGTCTTCGGCCATGCGTTTGGTCAGCGTGGTGACCAGCACGCGCTGGCCGTTTTCCACCCGGCGGCGGATTTCGCCCAGCAGGTCGTCCACCTGGCCCTTGACCGGCCGGACTTCCACTTCGGGGTCCACCACGCCCGTCGGCCGGATGACCTGCTCGACGACGGCGGCCGAATGTTCCAGCTCGTAGGGGCCGGGGGTGGCGCTGGTGAAGATAGCCTGGTTGATGCGGGCTTCAAACTCGTCGAAGTTGAGCGGCCGGTTGTCCAGGGCGCTGGGCAGGCGGAAGCCGTAGTCCACCAGCGTGGTTTTGCGGCTGCGGTCGCCGGCCCACATGCCCCGGACCTGGGGCACGGTCATGTGGCTTTCGTCAATGACCAGAAGGAAGTCGCGAGGGAAGTAATCAATCAGCGTCCAGGGCGGCTCGCCGGCCGCGCGCTGGTCCAGGTGGCGGCTGTAGTTCTCAATCCCGGAAGTGTAGCCTACTTCGCGGAGCATCTCCAGGTCGTAAAGGGTCCGCTGCTCAATCCGTTGCGCTTCCAGGTACATTTTGCGCTCTTTGAAGAAGGCAATGCGCTCGTTGAGTTCGGTCTCGATGTCGTTGATGGCCTGGGCCAGCTTGGCCTCGTCGGTGATGAACTGCTTGGCCGGGAAGATTTCGACGTTGAAATGCTCGACCAAGACTTCGCCGGTCAGGGGGTCCATTTCGCTGATACGCTCGACTTCGTCGCCCCAGAACTCGATGCGGTAGGCGGTCTCGGCGTAGGCCGGCATGACTTCCAGCGTGTCGCCCCGGACGCGGAAGACGCCGCGGCGCAGCTCCAGGTCGTTGCGCTCGTACTGGATATCTACCAGGTGGCGCAGGACGGTGTCGCGCCGGTAGCTGTTGCCCCGCTCCAGCCGGACGATGACTTTGCCCCAGGCTTCGGGGTTGCCGATGCCGTAGATGCAGGAGACGGAGGCGACGATGATGACGTCGCGGCGGCTCATGAGGTTGGAGGTAGTCTCCAGGCGCAGCCGATTAATTTCGTCGTTAATCTCGGTCTCTTTTTCGACGTACAGGTCGTGGCGGGGAACGTAGGCTTCGGGCTGGTAGTAGTCGTAGTAGCTGACGAAGTAGGAAACGGCGTTGTTGGGGAAGAACTCCTTGAACTCGGTGTATAGTTGGGCGGCCAGGGTCTTGTTGTGGGCGATGACGAGGGCCGGCCGTTGGGTGGCCTCGATGACCTTGGCGATGGTGTAGGTCTTGCCGGTGCCGGTGGCGCCCAGCAGGGTCTGGAAATGGTTACCATCGTTCAGTCCTTTGGCCAGTTGGGCGATGGCTTCGGGCTGGTCGCCGGTGGGTTGGAAATCGGAGACAACTTCGAGATTAGGCATCAGGACCTCCTAAGAGGGTAATTGGGTAATAAGGTAATTGGTAATTGGTTATTGGTTATTGTTGAGCGATTGCGTTCTTGACAAACCGTAATACTATACCGAAGATTTTTGACACCAATTGTCAAATTACAAAACTCTTCACGAATTCTTCTAATTCGCTCATGAAGTTCGCGTCGCAAGATTTTGCCATAAGCAGGCAGGCTCCGTAGAATAATAGAACGAAAGTTCTTTATTCTACCAGAATTACCAGGTTATAGCCACATTTTGCAGGTGTTTTCGATGAATGAAAGTCCTCAAGACCTGGTCGGCCTTTGCGTTGCGGCCGTATAAGCCGGGGGAAGAGCGGCAGTCCTTTCGGTAAATTTGCCGCCATAAAGTCAACTCGAGCCAGTTTGTTCGATGGCAGAGGCACGGCCATCCAGCCAGCGCAGGATTAGAGACCAGACAAAGCCGCCCAGGGTTTTAGCGGCGAATTGTCCCAGGACAATGGGCCACAGAAAGCTGCCGAAGGCTAAGGTGGGAAAGACCAGGGAATCCACGGCCGCGCTGGGGATGTTGCTGCCGTTGATGCGCAGCCAACGAGGGTAGCGGCCGAGCAGGTGATAGACAATGGCGTCTACAGTGGCGGCCGCGGCAAAAGCCACGAACGAGGCCAGGGCAACCTGTCCGGCGTTACGGTTTAGTAGCCAGGACAAAATTGAGCCGGCGGCGATGAGGGCGGCCATCTTGGGGAAAAGATTTTTGCCGCGCCAGGCGTCGTGCAGCCGGTCGCGAGCGGTCAGGTCCAGGCCGATGAACAGGAAGGCGTTGATAATGACGACGTCCGGCCCGAAGGTGGCTACGCTGAGGTTGGCCAAGATAATGGCTATCAGATATAGGATGACGTAAAGCATAGGTTCTCCTGAAAAAAAAGCCGGGATTAGGGGATTAGGGGATTGATAAAATAGAGCCTTCTCCCGGCATGTTTTGATTCATTATGGTGCGCCCCGCGCATATGAACTCCTTAAAAGTTGTTTCCAAATAAGATTGGCCGTCCAGTCAGTCAAGCACCGGTCACGTAGGGCAAGGGATCAGGCAGGCCTACTTCGGCGAAGGCTTGCAGGCGTTCGGCGCAGGTGGGGCAGCGGCCGCAGGCGACCTCCTGGCCCTGGTAGCAGGACCAGGTCTGGCTGTAATCTACGCCCAGTTCCAGGCCCAGGCGGAGGATATCGGCCTTGGAGTAGTTCACAAAAGGGGCGTGGATCTGGACGGGTGTTTTGCGGTTGAGCTGGTAGACCCGGTTCAGGCTGTCCAGGAATTGGGGGGGGGTGTCCCAGTAGCCGTACAGGTCGTGGCGTTGGGCGCCGTAGTAAACGGCCGTTGCCCCGTGGCTCTCGGCGTAGGCCGCGGCCAGAGCGAGGAAGATCATGTTGCGATTGGGGACGTAGGTGACGGGCTGGGGATCGCCGGTTACTTCTTCGATGGTGGGGACGGGAATATCAGCCGAAACCAGGGCGGAGCTGGTGAAGAGCGGCCGTAGCAGGGATAAATCCAGCACCAGGTGAACGGCGCAGTTGAGCAGCGAGGCGTGCGTCCGGGCGCAGGCGATCTCTCTGGCGTGTTTCTGGCCGTAGACGAAGGTGATGACGGCCGGGTTGAGCCGTTCCCTTTTGACGAGATAGTGCAGCAGGGTGACGCTGTCCATGCCCCCGCTGACGATGACGACCGAGTCAATCATTATTCCCTTGTTGTTGAGGCGGTTGGCCGGGACCGCCGCAGTTTTGGTAAGCCGGGTACGGGCCGGGAGCCCTTTTCTGCGACCGGCGTGGTAGCCATTATAGCAGCCGCTTCTTATTTGGCGAGTTGCTAACGTTTCACTCTCGTTCTAGCTTTTCACAACCAGCACACACCCCCTCCAGCTTTGACCGCCCGCTGAAACACCCCGTCATCCAACGCCAGCCCGAAGCCAGGGGTGTCGGGGACCTGGACAAACCCTTCTTCGAGCACGTAGCCGGCCGCATCCAGCCCCGGCGTCTGGGCCTCATCCCACTCGACAAAGGTAAAGTGGCGGAAGGCGGCGGCCAGGTGGCAGGCGGCGTAGTTGCCGTAGTGAGTGCCAAAATGGTGCGGCGCGGAGCGAACGCCCCAGGCGTCAAGCTGCCGGCCCAAATGCAGCCAGGGGGTGAAACCATAGCCGATGACGTCGTATTGGACCACGTTAATCAATCCCTCTCGCGCCCAGGCCAGCAGTTGTGGTGAGGCGTCGCCTTCGCCGTCGGCGATCAACGTCGCCAGGCCACGGCCGGCCAGCCAGGCCTTGAGGTCCTGGTAGAGGACCGGATCTTCGTGGAAGGGCTCCTCGAGCCAGAAAATGTGACAGCCGGCCGTCTCTTGCAGCACCTGTTTAGCCAGGTTGAGGTTGTAGCCGTTATTGGCGTCAATCAGGAGCGTGGCTTGCGGCCCCACCGCTTCCCGGACGGCGTGAATGATGGCCACGTCGCGGGCCGTCCCTTCCATTAAGGGCAGATGGCGGGCGCCACGGCCGATCTTAATCTTGAAGACCCGGTGGCCACGCACATAGACGGCCCGCGCTTCTTCGGCCATCCATTCGGCCGCCGCCTGGGTGGACGCAAGGTGGAGGTCGTCGAAGTAAAAGGAGCTGTCGTAGCACGGCGCGCGCAGCGGCGTGGGCGGCGTGCGTCCCACGATCTCGCCAGCCAGCTCATAGACCGGCCGGCCGGTCCGCTGGCCCACCAAGTCCCAGAGGGGGTAGTCGAAGGCCAGCCAGGCTTCGTTGACCCCGGCTTCTAGCGAAAACAGGGTCTCCAATGACGCCCCGACGATTTGGGCCACCTGCTCCGGCATGGCCCGGCAGACCCCGAAACCCGTCGCTCCATCGGCTGTGGTCAAACGGACGGCCGGCAAACGGATAAGATCGCCGTGAGCGTCCAGGCGGGCGTTGCAGCCGGCCGGGCGCGGCCGGCGGCCCTCAAGGGTAGCCCATTCAACACCGACAATTTGTGAAGCGTTCATTTTCACTCCTACTTGGTCTCTTTGCCCAAAAGTTGTCGCGCCTCTGCTATAATTCCCAGTTGACGAGATGATAACGCGCGGCGATGAAACCGGCGAGATGATGCCCCCTGAGTTAGCTGCGGCAATTGAACGGGAAAAGGCCGCTTACCTGGCAATGGACACGGCCCAACGATTGTGATGTATGATGACGCACGATGATCTGGTGTTCGAAGCAGTCTGTTATCGCCGCTACGTCGGCGCCGACCTCCGCTCGATACGGGCCTATATCAGCGTCCGTGGGGACAAACGGCAACCCTCGAAGGAGGATCGAGCAGCGCTCGATCGTCTTGAAGTAGCCGGCCAGCTCGTCCGCGTTGGGCGGAATTGGTTTCTATCGCCCAATGCCACCAAGCAGGCCAGAGGACCGGCTCTCGCTCCCGAATGGAAAGCGGAAGATGCCTGGATGTTACTGGCCTTGCTGTACAACCGGGAAAATCCTTCGGGCCGACTGGAAAATATCATCGCGATGGCCGACTTCATCAACCACGCCATACCGACGTTGGAGGAAATGCATGGAGCCTTGAATCGCCTGGCGGCCGGCGGTCTCATCACCAGGCGACGAGATAGTTTCACAGTTAGCGAAAAGGCGGTGGAGTTGTTTTCCAAAGTCGAGGCGACCTGCAAGAAGCGTGTTCTAGATCAACTGGATGGCCTCAGACGGATTATGGCCTGCCCCTGGTGCGGTGTCCGGCTGAAATCGGTGCGATGGCGAATCCATCTCGACGAAGCGACAATGGAGAAGGCATGTTTAACGTACCACGAAATGTCTGGTGGGTAAATCGCATTCCGCCCCGGCAATCTCCGCCACCCGCCGTCGCGCCTCCTCCACCCGGCCGGCGCGCAGCAATTCCAGCACGTCCGAGTCCACCAGTTCATACCAGCGCCGGCGGCGTTCCTCGAAGTCGGGGTAGCGGGCGGCCAGCGGCCGGCGCAGGGCGGCCAGCCACTCCAGGAATAGCTCGTACTCCGGGCCAAACTCTTCCTCCATCCGCTGCCGCAGCCGCACGGCCAACGCCGGGGCCACGCCGCTGGTGGAGATGCTGACCACCAGCGGCCCCCGGCGCACCACCGAGCCGGCGATGAAGGCGCAGTGGGGGATATCGTCCATGACGTTGACCAACGCGCCCTCGGCCTCTGCTTCTTGCCAGATTTGTTCGTTTGTCGCCGCGTCCGCCTTTTCGGCAACGACCAGGAAGGCACCGCGCAGGTCGCCCAGCCGGTAGGCCCGCTCAATCCAGCTCAAGCGCCCCGCCTCGGCCCACTGGCGCAGCCGTTCCGTCACGGCCGGGCTGATAACCGTCAGCGCCGCCTCACAGGCCAGCAACTCTGCTACCTTGCGCTCCGCCTCCTGCCCGCCGCCAACGACGAGGCAGCGCCGCCTGGCCAGACCGACTAAGAAGATGGGGTAGGGTTTCATGGACCTCCTGTAGTTGTGTGGTTGTGTAGGTGTGTCTGGGCAGCATCCCACATAACCACATAATTACCCCACCGTGCGGACCAACCGCCCGTCGGGCTGGACGTGGATACCGCACTCGGTCTTGGCCTGGCCGGACCAGCGGCCGGCGCGCTCGTCCTCGCCAGGGGCTACCGGCCGGGTGCAGGGGATGCAACCAATGCTGGAGTAGCCTTCGTCGTGCAGGACATTGGTGGGCAGATCGTGATGGCGGATATAAGCCCAGACCTGATCGCGGGTCCAGTAGGCCAGGGGATTGACCTTGACCAGGCCGTTGGCCACATCCCAGGTCACCATCTCCGTCCTGGCGCGGGTCGGCCCCTGGTCGCGGCGGATGCCACTGATCCAGGCCCGCTGGGTGGCCAGGAAGCGGCGCAGCGGCTCGACCTTGCGGAGGTGGCAGCAGAGGTCGGGGTTGCGCTCCCACAGCGCCGGGCCGTGTCCGGCCGCCTGGGCTTCCAGCGACAACTCTGAGTGTAGCCGGGTGAAGCGAATCCCCAACCGCCGGGCCAGTTGGCCGCGTAAATCGTACGTCTCCGGGAAGAGCAGGCCGGTGTCCAGGTAGCAGATCGTCGTCTCCGGCCGGAGACGGGCGACCAGGTGCATTAAGACCACACCCGACGGCCCGAAGCCGGTCGCCAGGGCAATTTCAGGGGCGAACGCGGCCAGCGCCCATCCTAACACGTCCTCAGGGCCACAGACCGAAAAGTGGTCGTTGACTTTGGCCAACGTTTCAAGACTCCATTGTAAGTTGCTGTTCATGCTATCTCCGAGAAACGCGAATAACGCAAAGCTGACGAATGACGCGAATTTAAGGTGACGCGAATCATGAGCGGGTCGAACCAGGCCAACTGGCGGCGGAGGCGGACGACTTCACCGACGACGATAATCGCCGGCGACTGGATTCCCCTCGCTTGCTCGACGATGCCGGCCAGCGTACCCTCGACGACCACCTGGCCGGCCGTCGTGCCGGACTGGATGACGGCGACGGGGGTATAGGGCGGGCGGCCGTGAGCCAGCAGTTGTTGAACAATGGTGGCCAGGTGGCGCAGGCCCATCAAGATGACCAACGTGCCGCCGGCCGGCAGGCTGGCCCAGTCCACGACGCAGCCGGCCGCCCCGGCGGTGTGGCCGGTGACGATGGTGACGGCGCCAGCCAGACCGCGGTGGGTGACGGGAATGCCGGCGTAGGCCGGCACAGCCAGGGCGCTGCTGACGCCAGGGACGACCTCGAAGGAAATGCCGGCCCCGGCCAGGGCCTGGCACTCTTCACCGCCCCGGCCGAAGAGGAAGGGGTCGCCGCCCTTCAGGCGGACGACGACGTGGCCCTGGCGGGCCTCGGCAATGAGTCGATCGTTGATCGCTTCCTGGCTCAGGGGGTGGCGGCCGGGGGCTTTGCCGGCGTCAATGAGGCGGGCCGACAGGGGAGCCTCGTCCAGCAGCCGGGGGTTGGCCAGCCGGTCGTAGACGACGACGCCGGCCTGGCGCAGGCAGTTGAGGCCGCGCACCGTAATCAGCTCGGGGTCGCCCGGCCCCGCGCCGACAATGTAGACGATACCTGGGTTACGCATACTGTCTCCTATGTGGTTATGTAGTTGTGCGGTTATGTGGTTGTGTGGTTGTGTGGTGCATTACACACCTACACGACTACATACTTACACAACCACATCCACCCGGTGGCAGAAATCGCCGAAGGACTCGCCGGGTTGGCGGGCCTGGCTGAAGTGGACCAGGAGCGGCCGGATGGTGGCCACCAGCTCGTCGCGGGGGACGAGGTCCTGGTAAGGCCGGTTGAGGCGGGTGCCGTCCCGGCGGCCGCCGACGTAGATGACGTACTTGTCGGCCGAGCGGCCGACGAAGGCCAGGTCGGCGACGTAGGGGCGGGCGCAGCCGTTGGGGCAGCCGGTCATGCGGACGGTCAGCCGCTCGTCTTGCAGGCCGAGTTGGGCCAGCTCGGCTTCCAGTTCGTCAATGATGGCCGGCAAGGCCCGTTCCGACTCGGCCAGAGCCAGGCCGCAGGTGGGCAGGGCCGGGCAGGCCATCGAGTACAACTGGACGTTGGCCAGTTGGCCAGGGGTGGGGATGGCGTAGCGGCGCAGGATAGCTTCGATAGGTTCCCGGTCGGCCGGGTCCAGACCGGTGAGGAGGATGTCCTGGTTAGGGGTCAGGGCGATGCCCGGCCGGAAAGCGCGGATGATCTCTCGCAGCCCGGTCTTTAAGCCACTATTCCCGGTGTCCTGGATGCGGCCGTTCTCAACGGAAAGGCCCAGGTAGACACAGCCGTCGCCCTGCTCGTGCCAGCCGAGATGCAGTTCCAGCTCAAAGGGTGGTGTGGGAACCACTGGCGAGAGGCGGTAGCCCAGCCGCCGCTCGACCTCAGCCCGGAAGCGCTCGATGCCCCAGTCGTGGACCAGGTACTTGAGCCGGGCGTGCTTGCGGTTGCCCCGGTCGCCATGGTCGCGGTGGATGGTGACGACGGCCTCGACGGCCGGGACGACCTCGGCCGGGAGGACAAAGGCCAGGGCATCGGCCAGGCGGGGAAAGGTTTCGGGTTTGTTGTGGGTCATACCCAGGCCGCCGCCGACCAGAAGGTTATAGCCCTGGAGCGCCCCACCCTGGACAACCGGGACCAGGCCAACGTCCTGGGTGTACACGTCCACGCAGTTATCGCCGGGGTAAGCAATGGCGATTTTGAATTTGCGGGGCAGGTAGTTTTGGCCATAGATTGGCTCTTCCCCGGTTTCGCCGGAGGATACTTTTTCGCCATCGAGCCAGATTTCGTGATAGGCCCTGGTGTGCGGCCGGAGGTGGTCGGAAATGCGGCGGGCGCAGGCGTATAGCTCGGCCCGCAGCGGTTCGCCGGGTGGCACGGGGCAGCACATGACGTTGCGGACGAGGTCGCCGCAGGCGCCCAAGGTGGTAATGAGCGTTTCGTTCATGGCGGCCAGGGTTTGTTTCAGCTCACCTTTGAGGACGCCGTGCAGTTGGAAGTCTTCGCGGGTGGTGATGCGCAGGGTGCCGTTGCCGTAGCGGCCGGCCAGCTCGTCGTGGACCAGGTATTGTTCGGCCGTCAAACGGCCGCCGGGAATTTTGCTGCGGATCATGAAGGAATATTCTTTTTCCGGCCGGCGGGCGCCGTCACGTTGGTCGCGGTCGTCCTGCTGGTAGAGGCCGTGGAACTTGAGGAGTTGCTTGCTGGCCTCGCCAAAGTGGTTTTCCCCGGAGTGCAACTCCTGGCCAATGGTTCCCCGAAGGTAATCGCTCTCTCCCTTGAAGTTTTCAACTTTATTTGTTACGGCCGACATATCGTTCTCCTAATATGAGCAATGAGCGCAGTTGGCAAGGCCAACTACGAGCAATGAGTGATGAGTGATGAGCGATGAGCGATGAGTGATGAGTGATGAGTGAGAGGTGAAGAAGTAGACTCTGACTCTCACTCAGGACTCTCACTCGGACTGTTGGCGGGGGATTTCGCGGGGGCCGGCCGGGTGGGAGGGGTTAACGGGCAGGGGAGGTCAGGCGGCGGCGAAAGCGTCCCCGCCTGGTACAGATGCACATCACTGGTTGTGGGTCTGGCTGTTTGAAAAACATCATTGCCGTATAGAAACGCTCGCTGTGGCTGGTCTCACGACCGTGCCACCCAGGCTCGGTCAGGAGAACGGCCTGAGCAGTTATCTAGTAGAAAACAAAAAGGCCCAGGAGCATTTTCCTGGGCCGCTGTGTTCGGGTTACTCTTTCAGGCGAATGCTCGACAAACCGGTGAGGAGCCTTCGCCCTGAGGCCTGCTGGCGGGGGGTGCCGGTCAATCAACCAGGTGCCCGGCCGCCGGCCGAAGGGACAAGGCCCTCCGGGCAACAACAGGCGCAAGCGTGATTGGTGGTAACCATAGTGCGAGACATGCCTCTTTTATATCACGTTGTCTGGCCGCTGTCTATCATGGAAAAGGTCCAAAAAATGGCCTGGAGGGATTGGGCGAAACGCACAAATGCCTGGGTAGCTGGGCCAGAAGCTGGCCTGGCTGGAGATCAGAGAGCGGCTACAGCTATTTGTCATTTGCCCGGTTGTCATTTATCATCACGGATTGTTCCAGCCCGCTGCGAACGTTGAACCATTGCCAAGCGCCATTTCATGGAATCACGCCGTTTGACCTATACCATCCTGATAGGGATAATTCTACTGACATTACCCTGTTATTGTCTTGGTATTGCGGCGTATGCCTTAGCACCCGGACCGGTCCCGACGTTACCGCCGGCAATTATTACACCGACACCATCGAGCACAGCGGAGGTCCCGCCTACGTTTACTCCTCTCGTCACCAGCACCCCCCGGCCGACCAGCACAACTGGACGGCCGACCGCGACGCTGCCATCTACCCCGGGGCAGTTCCAGACGCCGACGCAACAGCCTAGCCTGACGCCTTCTGTCACGCCTAGCCTGACGCCGACGGACACGCCAACAACCGCGCCGACGACGACACCGACGGGGACGGCCACGGCTACCGGGACGGCCACAGCCACGGCGACGGCCGCGCCGAAGCCGACTGACACCGCGATGCCGACACAGACGCCGACGCCAGCCCCGACGGAGACGCCAACGCCGACGGAAACACCGTTTGTCGTCCTGCCGACGGCCACGGCTACGGCGACGCCGACGGAGACGCCAACTCTAGGCATTCCGCCAAGATACTTGACAAGGTGACGGCAACCTGGAGTTGCATGGTGACAGGGTGAGGCTTTACGACCATACTGAGTATGAGTGAGAAATGATAGACGTTTTTGAACACTTGCAAAAGCTGACCGAAACCCCCGGCCCTTCGGGTTATGAAATGAAAATTGCCACGGTTGTCCAGGAAGCCTGGCAGCCCACCGTGGACACCCTGACAGTGGACCGGGTGGGTAGCCTGGTGGCTGTGAAGCGTGGGCAGGGGGATGAACCCCGGCCGCGCCTGTTATTGGCCGCCCACATGGACGAGATTGGCCTGATAGTTTCTAAAATCTTAGCCCACCCGGACGAGGACGAGGGCCACGGTTTTTTGCGGGTAAGTAACGTGGGTGGGGTGGACATCCGCCACCTCTACGGCCAAATGGTGGTGGTACATAGCTCACGGAACGGTGGACGAGAGCTTGTGGGAGTAATAGGCGCTTTGCCGCGCCACCTGCTGCCGGAAGAGCGGCGCGATAAGGCTCACGGTTACGACGACCTGGTGGTGGACGTGGGGCTGCCGGCGGCCGAATTGCGCCAACTGGTATCCGTCGGCGACTTCATCAGCTTCCGGCAACCGCTGCGGAAGTTGTTGAACAAGCGGGCGGCGGGCAAGTCATTGGACAACCGGGCCTCGGTGGCGGCCGTGACCGTTTGCCTGGAATACCTGGCCGGCCGCCGCCACCAATGGGACGTGGTGGCCGTGGCCACAGCCCAGGAGGAGACCGGCTTGCTGGGCGCTTATACCAGCGCCCACGCCCAAAAGCCGGACGCGGCCGTGGCCATTGACGTGACTTTTGGCAAAGGGCCGGGCTCGAGCGACGCCGGAACCTTTGAACTGGACGAAGGCCCGGCGATAGGTATGGGGCCGAACGTCCATCCTGGCATGTTCAAGGCATTGAAGGCGACAGCCGAGGCGCTGGAAATGAAGGTCCACACCGAGCCGCACGCACGCTACAGCGGCACCGATGCCTTTGGTCTGCAAATTGCCCGGGAGGGCATTCCCACCGGGCTGGTGGGGATTCCCCTGCGCTATATGCATACCATGGTGGAGACGCTGGCCGTGGCCGACGTAGAGCGGGCCGGCCGGCTGTTGGGCGAGTTTATCGTCCGACTGGACGGCCGTTTCCTCGACAGCCTGGCGCGGGAGATGTTGGGTGAATGAGGTAATTGGGGTAATTAAGTAATTGGGTAATTACCCAATTACTTAATTACAAAGTTGACAGCGAATGAACGAACTACTGAAACAACTGTCCGAAGCCAGCGGCGTGTCTGGCTTTGAGAAAGAGGTCCGCCGGCTGATCCGTGACCTGATTGCCGATTCTGTGGACGAATGGCGGGTGGATACGATGGGTAACCTCATCGCCACCCGCAAGGGCACGGGCGAATCGGATCTGCGGATTATGGTGGACGCGCATATGGACGAGGTGGGCCTGGTGGTCACCGAGGCGGACAGCGACGGCACGCTTAAGTTTGAAGAGGTCGGCGGCTTTGACGACCGCGCCCTGCTGGGCAAGGTGGTCCAGGTTGGTCCGCAGCGCCTGACCGGGGTGATTGGCGCCCGGCCGCTGCATTTACTCCGAGGGGACCAGCGGAACAGCGTGGTCAAGGCAGACAATATGCGCATAGACATTGGGGCTAAGAAGAAGGACGAGGCGGCGCGCAAGGTGGAGGTGGGCGACCCGGTGGTCTTTGTGACCGAGTATGAGGAGCTGGACCGGGTGGCCATTGGCAAGGCGCTGGACAACCGGGTTGGGTGCGCCGTGCTGGTTGAGTTGCTACGGGGCGAGCGCTATCCGTTTGACCTGGTAGCCGCTTTCACCGTCCAGGAGGAGGTCGGGCTGCGGGGGGCCAGGGTGGCCGCCTACGCTGTCCGGCCGGATGCGGCACTCATCCTGGAATGCACGCCGGCCCACGACTTGCCCAATAAGCGGGACGTCAGCCCGAATGTAAGCCTGGGGCGCGGCGCGTCGGTCTACGTGATGGATGCCAACGCTATCCAGGACCCGCGCCTGGTGGCCCACATCACCCGCACGGCTGCGGCCAAGGAGATTCCCTTCCAGATCCGGCAGCCGGGTGGCGGCGGGACTAACACCGGAGCCGTTCAAAGCGCCCAGGCTGGCGTACCGGTGGCCACGCTGGCCGTGCCGGTCCGCTACTTGCACAGCCCCGTTTCGATGGTACACCTGGACGATTACGCCAATCTAGTCAAATTGGCCGACGCTACCTTACGGACCCTGACACCGAACCTGATCAGGCGAGATGGATGAAAAAAATGGGACGCCGATGAACGCAGATAGCGCAGATAAGAAATAAAATCAGCGTTTGTCCGCGTTTATGGGCGCTCTATACAAATGACACTGAGGACGGCAATGAACGAATTGATTCAAAAGCTGGTTGAAGCATATGGGCCATCCGGGTTTGAGGATGGGATGCGGGAAGTGATCCAGGCAGAGATCGAGGCTTACGCCGACGAGATCTGGGTGGATGCTCTGGGCAACCTGATTGCCCGCAAGAAGGGTGACGGCGACGGCCTGAAGGTGATGGTGGCGGCGCACATGGACGAGATTGGCGTCATGATCACTCACATCACGGAAAAGGGCTTTTTGCGCTTTACTAATATTGGCGGCGTCTTCCCGCACAACTTGATGGGCGCCCGTGTTCAGTTTGCCGACGGCACGGTGGGCGTGGTTTACAGCGAGAAGCTGGACGGCCGGGACAAGGTCCACGGGCTGGATAAGCATTACATTGACGTGGGGGCCACCAGCCGGGACGATTGCCCTATCGAGGTGGGAGCGGCGGCCGGCTTCAAGCGTTCCTTCCTGGCCCAGGGCAGCCAGCTGGTGGCCAAGAGCATGGACGACCGCATCGGTTGTGTCGTCGGCATTGAGGCTCTGAAGCGGTTAAAGAAAACGCCGCACGACGTTTATTTTGTCTTCAGCGTCCAGGAAGAAGTCGGGACGCGGGGAGCGCAGACGGCGGCCAACGCCTTGAATGCGGACGTGGGCATTGCCCTGGACGTGACCGGAACCGGCGATACGCCGGAGGGGCGGACGATGGCCGTGGGCCTGGGGGATGGGCCGGCGATCAAGGTCAAGGATGCGGGAATGATTTCCCACGCCGGCCTAGTACGGGTGATGCGGGCACGGGCCGAGGAGGCTGGCATTCCATACCAGTTAGAGGTCCTGGAAGGGGGCTCGACTGACGCCCGGGCCATGCAAATTGCCAGCGCCGGCTGTGCAGCCGGCTGCATTTCTATTCCCTGTCGCTACGTCCATAGCCAGAGCGAGATAGTGGACGCGGCCGACGTGGAGAACTCGGTCAAACTGTTGGTGGAAATACTCGGACGGCCGATTGAATTATAGGGGGGAGGGCAAGGTTATTTCTGTAACCTTGCCCCTCCCCTAACGGTATTGATCAATAATCTTCGTTCCGGGGCCGCCGGAGCGGATGCCGAAGAGGCGGACGGCAAGCCAGGCCAGGGTCAGGGTGGGGATAAACTGGGTGACGGGGATCAACGCCTCAACTACGGAAATGCCCCGCAGCGCCTTCAGCCCCAGGCGGTCCAGGATGACCCAGGAGACCGGGGCGGCCAGGACATCCAGGCCCAGGTCTAGCAGGTCAATAGCCAGGACGACGAGAAGAGGAGTCAGGTGCAGGGTGTCGGCCAGGCCAGCGTCCGGGGGGATGTCTATCTGGCGCACTTGGCGGACGGCCAGAGCGAGCAGCAGCGTGCCCAGCAATAGGCCGCTCAGCATCATGGCCCCTAGAATCAATAGGAGAGTTCGTAAGTCTTCAGCGGTCATCAAGTTCCCTATAGAGTAGCCGCAATTTCCAAAATCGCGCTACTGATACGACAAAACCTGCCAGATAAAGATCAGGATCATCAACAGCCCACCGCCCAGTTGGAGGGCGGTGGCCACGCCCCAGCCGGCCACGCCGCCCAGGCTGGCTTTGAGGGCCATATTCCAGTCGCGGTGCTTCTGATATTCCCCCAGGAGGATGCCCAGCGCGTAACCGATAATGCCACCGAAGAGGTTGCCAATCACGGGGAGCAGTGCCCCCAGAAGGAAGAAGCCAATAATCGCGCCAATGAAGCCGTAGACGAAGGAGCAGCCGGCCGCGCCGCCCTTTTTCGCACCCAAGACGGACATCCAGATGTCGGACGTGCCTGTCACCAGGGCAATAAGGGTCAGAACGGCGAAGGTCAGGGGGTCAATAGCTTTGAAACCTTCCAGGACGGCGTAAGCGAGGACGCTGAGCCAGATGAGGGCCATGCCGGGCACAATGGGAACGACGACACCGACCAGGCCGACAACCATTAAAACCACGGCCAGGGCAAAGCGGACAGACTCCACCAGGAGGGACAACGTCAGGTTTCCTTGCGAGACGTTGGCCACTGCTTGGCAGTGGCCAACGTTCAGTGACTACAATGCCTTGTAAGCGGTCCAGAACCGCTCAAACACCCCGGCCAGATAAGGGCGCAGTCCGACTATCTGGGAAAAACCGGCCTCGGCCAGTTCGTCGTCGTCCATCTTGTTCAGCGTTTGCCAGGTGTGCTGGCTGGCCGGCAGGTGTTGGAACCAGTCGGCAAAACGAGTCAGCCAGGTGGTGAGGACGTAGAGGCAGCGGGCGGATGGAATGGCCCGGCGGGTGGCCGTGGCGTTAAAGCGCTCGCCCAGCGCCCGGTGCATGGCCAGCATATAGCCGTCTATCATTGTTTCTTCGGTGGCCGGCCAGCGGCAGCGGCCGCGCCAGCCCCCCGCTTCGCTTTCCAACAGGTCAAACTGCTCAATAAAATTAACCAGGTCGGCGACGGCCGGGCCGCAGGTGGCTTTTTGCCAGTCCAGCAGCCGGCGCTCGTTGAAGAGGGTGATGTGCCAGTGGTCAATAGACAGATCGCCGTGGAGCAGGGTGGCAGGCAAGAGGCGTAGCGGGTAGAGCATTGGCAGCGGGTCGTCAATCAGGTCGGCCACGGCGGCGAGGTGTTTCTCTTTAATCACGCCAGGCCAGCCGCCCACGGCGCGAATCATCTCCAGGCCGGCGGCAGCCTTGATGAGCTGGGGGGCCAGCCGGCCGGCGCTGCGAATAGCGTGATCGGAAATCAGTGGCCGCCGGCCGCGCTCGAAGCGGGGGGCCGGCCGGTGGGCACCATTGCGCCGGGCAGCCCCCCGGCTGTTGAAGGCGGCGGCCGGGGCTGGCTGGCTGGCGAACGGCGAACGCCAGCCTAATTGGGCCAGTTCTTCTTCCTGGCCCCAAAAGACGGCGTGAAGAGCGGCCATGTCGCCGACGATCTCCTCCACGTCGCCTTCCGTCCAGGAGTCGGCCGGCCAGTCGTTATGGACTTCGTCCAGGAGGACCCAGCTCTGGTCGCCAGCGACGTGGCTGAACCAGCAGCGGGGTACGAGGAAAGCCAGCGACCCGGCCAGCTCCTGGTAAAACTGGGCTTCAGCGGCGTTGGTCTGTTTGCCCACCAGCGTTGTCAGCTCGGCGTAGCCGGCCAGGGACAACAGGTAGCGCGTCAGGTGGCGGCCGTTGCCCAGCCGTTCTTCGGCCACCTCTGTTACCACAATGTCCGGGGCGTCCAGCTCGCGGACCAGCAGGGCGGTCCAGGCGGCCGGGTCCAGGTTTTGCAACTCGTTGACGCGTACCATAAACCACATTGTAAACCGGAAAATGAAAAAGGGGTAGTTGGGTAATTAAGTAATCAGGTAATTACCCAATTACCCAGTTACTCAAGTAGTTGAGTGGTATAATTTTCTCATGTTAATCATTCTGACGCACGAAAACGCCGACTTTGACGCGGTGGCTTCGCAGCACGCGGCTCACCGGCTGTACCCGGAGGGGGCGCCACTGCTTTCCTGGCGCGTCAACCGCAACGTCCACCAGTTCCTGACGCTTTACTGGGACGCCTTCGCCTTCGTCCGGCCAGGCGACTGGCAGCGGCGGCGGATCGAGCGGGTGATCCTGGTGGATACAACGTCGCTGCCCAGCGTGCGCGGCCTGCGGCCGGACAAAACCCAGGTTAAGGTTATAGACCATCACGAGGTCAGCCAGCCGGAGCCGAGCTGGACGTACCAGGTGGGCCTGGTGGGGGCGACGACGACGCTACTGGTGGAAAAATTGCAGGCCGCCGGCCTCAGCCTGAGCTGCAATGAGGCCACGCTGTTGCTGCTTGGTATTCACGAGGATACCGGCTCACTGCTGTACGACACGACGACGGCGCGGGACGTGCAGGCGGCTGCCTGGCTGGTGGAGCAGGGGGCGCAACTGGCAGTGGTGCGCCGCTTCCTGAACATTCCCCTGTCTGACGAGCAGCGGGTGTTATATGAGCGACTACAGGCGGCAGTCGAGTGGGTCAAAGTGGGCGGCCGGTCAGTGCTGGTAGCGGCGGTGGAAGCCCCGGCCGGCTTTGAAGGCGAGATTTCGGCGGTGGCTCACCGCCTGCGCGACGCCCTGACGCCCGACGGTATGTTTTTGCTGGTCCAACTGAAGCATAATCACGTCCAACTGGTGGCCCGTAGCAACAGCGACAACGTAGACGTGTCGGTGATTGCCCGGGCGCTGGGCGGCGGCGGCCACAGCCGGGCGGCGGCGGCGACGGTGATGGACCGGGAGTTGGCCGGCGTTCGGGCCCAGGTGATGGAGCTGCTGCCCCAGGCAGTCCGGCCGATGGCCAGGGTGGCCGAGATTATGTCTTACGGGGTGCAAACGCTGCCGGACACGGCCACGGTGGGTGAGGCGGCGGCCCGGATGCAGCGCTTTGGCCACGAGGGCTACCCGGTGGTAGACGCCACCAGCGGCCGGCTGGTGGGGCTGCTGACGCGGCGGGCCGTGGACCGGGCGATGAGCCACAAGCTGGAGCGGATGCCGGTGAGCCAGGTGATGCGCGCCGGCCTGGTAACGGTCCGGCCGTCGGACTCGGTAGAGCAGGTGCAACGGCTGATGATTGAGGAAGGCTGGGGGCAGATCCCGGTAGTGGCCGAAAGCGGGCAAGCTGGTTCGCCAGATGGCGGGCCAAACGGCGAAGAGGCCACGGCCGGCCGGTTGATTGGCATCGTTACCCGGACCGACGTGATTAACCTGCTGACCGAGCCGGCCAGGAGCGCCGGCCAGCCGGACATGCGCCAGTTGATGGCCCGGTCGTGGCCCCCGGCGCTGTGGCAGATGGTCCAGAAGGTGAGTGAGGTGGCCGGCGCGATGGAAATGCCGCTCTACTTTGTCGGCGGGCTGGTGCGTGACCTGTTGCTGGATAAGCCTTCGACCGACATTGATATGGTGGTGGAGGGAGACGCTATCCGCCTGGTACGGGCCTTGCGGAAGCAGTATGGCGGCGAGGTGCGCAGCCACGCCCGTTTTGGCACGGCCAAGTGGCTGCTCTCGCCGGCCGTCTGGCAGACCATCGGCGCGGCCGACAGTATGGGCACGCCGCAGTCGGTAGATTTTGTCACCGCCCGGACGGAGTTTTACAACCAGCCGTCGGCCCTGCCGGAAGTGGAGCGGGGCTCGATTAAGCTGGATCTGCACCGGCGGGACTTTACGATTAACACGCTGGCCATCCGGCTGGACGGGGCGCACCTGGGGGAGTTATTGGACTTTTATGGCGGCCGACGCGACCTGGAGCAGGGGTTGATCCGGGTGCTGCACAGCCTGAGCTTTATTGACGACCCGACGCGAATTTTGCGGGCGGTGCGCCTGGAGCAACGGCTTGGGTTTCGTATTGAGACGCGTACGGCCGAGCTGATGGCAGCGGCCCTACCGGTGCTGGACCGGGTGACGGGGGACCGGATTCGCCACGAAATTGAATTTGCTCTGGAAGAGGCCGAGCCGCTGCCGATTATGGAGCGGCTGGCTGAGCTGGGGGTGATGGCCCGGATTCACCCGGGGCTGGCCTGGCAGGAGCCGGTGGCCGGAAGCTTTACCCGGCTGCGGCGACTCCTGGACGACCCGGTGTGGCAGGAAGCGCTGGCCGGCGGGCCGCCGACTTTCGTCTATTTTGCCTTGTGGATGGCGCCGCTGCCGGCGGAGGTCCAGGAGGCGGTGATGGACCGGCTGAAGGTGCGGCGCAGCACGCGTGACGACATGACGGCGGTGCGGACCTTGCTGCACGACCTGGAGACGTTGCCGGCCGGGGCCAGGCCGAGCCAGGTGGTCAAGAGGCTGCGGCAGCACCCAGCCCGGGTGCTGCTGACGGCGCTGGCGGCCGTGGGGCAAGCGTCACCGGCCGGGCAGCAGATTGAGCGTTACCAACGGGAGTGGCGGCAGGTGCGGCCGGCGCTGGATGGTAACGACCTGCTGGCGATGGGGCTGAAACCGGGGCCGGAGATCGGCCGGCTGCTGGAAAGGCTGCTGGCGGCCCGGCTGGATGGAGAGGTAGCCGATGAGGCGGCGGAACGGGGATTGATCGAGAGCCTCTTAACTGGCTAGACGGCCTGCGCTACTTTTCCCGTAGCTGCCGCAATTCTGCTTCCAGGGCGGCCAGGCGGGCTTCGGCCTCGGACAGGGCGGCTTTTGTTTCGGCGTAAGTCCTTAGACGCTCGCCGGTGGTTGCGTTGAGGAGGACGGCGCGATCTTCTTCCAGCCCGATTCGCAGCCCGACGGTGCGGCAAAGGATGAAGCCGTCGTCGTCAGGAGGAATAGGCCAGTAGCGGCCCTCTTCCAGCTCGTAGCCCAGGACCTCGTTGACCGTCTGGCCGCGCCGCTCCCAGCGGTCGAGGATGACGTACTCCTGGACGCCGGCCTGGGCGTAGATTTCGACCTTGTCCCGGCGGTCTTCTTTGCGGTAGTGGGGAGAGACGACCTCAATGATCAGGATCGGCCGGGTCCCCTCGACCGCCACGTTAAATTCTCCTTCAATGTCCTGGGGGTTGCGGACGTTAGGAACCACAGCAATGTCAGGTGAGGGGTTAGCCAGGCCAGAGATGTCCCAGTTAAAGATCAGGTCGTGGAAGACAGTGATGTTCGGGTTATCGGCAAAATAAGCCTGCAACATGTCGGCCAGGTCGCGGGTGGCCCGTTCGTGGAAAGGACGCTGGGGCATTACGTCTCCTTCTTTAGGATTGAGGAAATCGTAGGGTGTAAGCGGGACCATTCGAGATAGTTCCCGGCCGTCCGGCAATGTCTCCCGCACGTAACGCCAACCGCGCTCTGGTTCGGGTAGAATATCGGCCGAGGGTTCAACTGTGGGCGCTGTCTGTTGGATATTCTTGGCCATCGTTACGCCTCCACGACGCACGTTTTTGCTCGGTGCGCTTCCAGGCAGGCTAACAGCCTGCGTTACAGATTGTAGCACAGACTGCCATTCTGTGCGCTTCCAGGCGGGTTAACGCTGCGGCATCTGAGGATGCCACACTCCTCCTGTGTATCGTTTTACATTTTGTCATCGTTTTGTCAACAACTGGTCAATGGTTTATCAAGCGCGCCTCGCTGGTGTGGGGTAGGCTGTCAGTGTGAATACAACCTATGGTATGACCCACTGGAGGAGATAAACTATGAATACCAGACACGCCTTGATTGTTTTGATCGTCGCCGCTTTTGTGTTGGCGGCTTGCGCAGGTAACGCCGAACAGATCAGCGTTACCCGCCAGGCGGGCCAGGAGCCTTTGCCGCAGGCTACAGAGTACTTTTATGAGGAACAGGGGGCACAGGTGGAGGTAACCCGCGTGGTGACGGAGCAGGTGGTGGTGACAGCGATAGCCGGGGCCACGGCCGAGCCGTCCAGCCCGTACCAGCCCCAGCCCCTGGCGACCTACTCGCCGGCGGCGACGGCCTCGCCGGTGGGGATGCCGGCGGCCACACCGCCCATTGATAATTTCTTTGAGGATTACGGGGTCAATCCGTTTGTTCCCACGAGTTACGACCATCTGTCCACCTTTGCCCTGGACGTGGACACGGCTTCCTACAGCGTGGTGCGCCGTTACCTGCGGGACGGCTTGATGCCGCCACCGGAGGCAGTTCGGGTGGAGGAGTTCGTCAACTATTTTGACCAGGAATACCCCATCCCGCCGGAGGTGGCCTTTGCTATTTACGCCGACGGCGCGCCGTCGCCGTTCCATTATGACGGTAGTTACCTGCTGCGGATTGGCGTCCAGGGGTACGACGTGCCGGAGGCGCAGCGGCCGCCGGCTTCGCTGACCTTTGTCATTGACGTGTCCGGCTCGATGGCCCAGGAGAACCGCCTGGAGCTGGTCAAGCAGTCGTTGGAGATGTTGGTGGACCGACTGCGGCCGGACGACGTGGTGGCTATCGCCGTCTACGGCACGGAGGCTCGCGTCGTCCTGGAACCGACGGGTGGCAATGACAAAGGGGTGATTCTTGGTGCTATTTACACCCTGCAGCCGGAAGGCTCGACTAACGCCGAAGCAGGGCTGCAACTGGGCTACCAGATGGCCAACGCCGCCTACCGGCCGGGGGCCATTAACCGGGTTATCCTGGCCTCAGATGGGGTGGCTAACGTGGGGGTGACGAACCCGGACGCGCTGGCCGAGCAAATTCGCGGTTACGCCGACTCAGGTATTACCCTGACGACGGTTGGCTTTGGTATGGGCAATTTTAACGACGTGTTGATGGAGCAACTGGCCGACCAGGGTGACGGCAATTACGCCTACGTGGACACGCTGGCCGAGGCGCAGAAGTTGTTTGTGGAGGACCTGACCTCGACGCTGCAGGTGATTGCCCTGGACGCCAGGGTCCAGGTGGACTTTAACCCGGAGGTGGTCAGCCAGTACCGGCTGATCGGCTACGAGAACCGGGCGGTGGCCGACCCGGATTTCCGCAACGACGCGGTGGACGCGGGGGAGATTGGGGCCGGCCACACGGTGACGGCGCTGTACGCGGTCCAGTTTTATCCCGGGGCGACCGGCCGGCTGGCCACGGTCCAACTGCGCTGGCAAGAGCCGCAGACGCGCCAGGTGCAGGAGATTAACGGCAATGTCAACACCTGGGACCTGGCCACTTCCTTTGACGCGGCCACGCCCCGCTATCAACTGGCAGTGGTGGTCAGCCAGTTTGCCGAACTGCTGCGTTATAGCTACTGGGCCGGCGACACGAGCTACAGCCAGCTCAGCGTCTATGCCGAGCGGCTGGCAGCCCAGATACCGTACGACGAGGAGGTGGCGGAGTTTGCCGGCCTGGTGGCGCAGGCGGGGCAGTTGAGGAGGTAGGAGGGGGAGACAAGGGGAGGGGGAGGATTGGGGAGATTGGGGGGAGCGGGAGACCTCCGAGGTTGGGGAAACCTCGGAGGTCTTCACCTGGCGAAAATTTGTTCTCCGGCAAATCTGTGTTAATCTGGACTCATTACTCGTAGTTGGCGGAGTTGGACCGCCTAACTCAGCCAACAGCACTCGTCACTCTTTTGCGGAGGATTTGATGCAACCGATTGCCACTTTTTCTATCGTCGCCTATGATCCCGGCCGGGGGGAGTGGGGTGTGGCGGTGCAGTCGAAGTTCCTGGCCTGCGCTGCCGTAGTCTCCTGGGCCAGAGCGGGGGCAGGAGTGGTGGCCACGCAGTCGTACGCGAATATGGCCTATGGGCCGGTGGGGCTGGAGATGATGGCCCAGGGGATGCCGGCCGAGGAGACGATCAAGGCGCTAACCACGGCCGACCCACAGCGCGGCCAGCGCCAGGTAGGGATGGTGGACAAAGCCGGCCGGGCCTATTCTTTTACGGGCGAGGGCTGCCATGGCTGGGCCGGACATATTATCGGTGACGGCTTTGCCTGCCAGGGCAACATTCTCATTCCCGGCACGGTGGAGGCGATGGCGGCCAAGTTTGAGGCGGTGCGCGGCGGGCCGGGCGAGCTGGCCGACTGGCTGGTGGCGGCGCTGGCGGCCGGGCAGGAGGCGGGCGGGGATAGCCGCGGCCGGCAGGCGGCCGGGGTGTTGGTGGTCCGAGAGGATGGCGGCTACGGCGGCCGGACGGACCGCTACCTGGATTTGCGGGTGGATGACGACCCGGAGCCGATTCGCAAGCTACAGGAGTTGGTGGAATTGCACCACCTTTTTTTCGGCGCGGTTAACCCGGGGGACTTGATCCCGCTGGCCGAGGTGGCCGGGGAGCTGCAAGGGCTGCTGAAACGGACAGGGGATTACGACGGCCCGGCCAGCGGCCGGTTCGACGAGGCGACGCGGAAGGCGCTGTGGTCGCTGGTCGGCCGGGAGAACCTGGAAGAGCGCTGGGATGGGACGGGGGAGATGATTGACCGGATGGTAGTTGACTTCCTCCGCCAGCGGTTTGGCTGAGAAAGATTTGACGCAAAGGGATTAAGACAAGGAGAGGGGGAGACAAGGAGACAAGGAGATAGGGAATACATCGTCTCCCTCTCCCCCAAGGTGTTAATGACTCGACTTAAGCCTCTTTCTATTGAGTTGACTTTGACGGTGAAGACGTATGACGTGGACTTTGCCGGGATTGTCAGCAATATTGTTTACATTCGCTGGTTGGAGGATTTGCGGCTGCAGATTCTGGCGGAGTATTTGCCGCTGGCGGGGCTGATAGCGGCGGGGGTGGGGCCGGTGCTGACGCGGACGGAGATTGAGTATCGCCGGCCGCTGCGGTTGGGCGACGAGGCGGTGGGCCGGATGTGGGTCAGCAAGCTCGGCCGGTTGAGGTGGGAGGTGACGGCGGAGATTGTGATGGGGGAGGAAGTAGCCGCCGCGGCGGTGCAGACGGGTATTTTTGTGACCCTGGCTACGTTGCGCCCGGCGCCGGTGCCGGCGGCCATGCGGGAGAAGTGGGAGAGCGGCCGGTAACGGCTCAGTGTTTACTCAGGTCACATAAACACCGCCGGAGACACCTGAAAACGTTTGGCCAGGGCGCGTATTTGCCGCACGTTAAGCTCCCGTTTGCCATTTAGAATTTCAGATACAACACCCTGGGAGCCTATCTCAGGTAAGTCAGACTGGGCAAGGCCGTGCTCTTCCATAAAGAAACGCAGCATTTCGGCGCCACTACATTCCGGCATAGGGTGATGCCTTTCTTCGTAGGCATGGATGATAGTGCCCAGCGTATCGAGAAACTCATAGAGAGGGTGTTGTTCATTTGTCCCAATTTCATCAAGCAAGCTGTTCAATCGCTCGACAGCCAGATCGTATTCCTGCTCGTTACGAATAGATAAGAGTGGACTGATGGCAGTCCAATGGTTTTCTATCTCTTTCGTCATGGTCTTCATGGCTTCCATGCTCCTTTATCATACTCATGGTGGGTAAGCACATCACGAATATACACCTTGCCTCGATTGAAATGGATGGAGGCAATGAGCCGGTATTTATTGCCACCAATGTTAAAGACGATCAAATCACCGACTTTGTCAGCCGATAGGAATATGCTACGCAACTCACTAAAACTGCCAAAATCGTTTTGTTCCATCACTTTGAACCAACGAGAAAGTGGCGCTCGGCTATCTGGGTGTTCTTCCCAAAATTTGCGCAACACCTTCCGAGAGATGATGTGCATGGTTCAATGTTATCTCAAACTGAGATGTATGGCAATATTCATTAAATCCACACTTGACAAGCGACATCTTTACCAGTAATATTTTTTATACATATCAAAATTTATATTTATACCTTTTAAAATCTCTATTGAATATGTGCCATCTGAAGTCCTCAGCGGCACGATGGAGACAGTCATGATGATTTGGCGATTGGACGAAGTACCTGAGCAGGCGCAGACGGTGGTGGGGGGGAAGGCGCGGGTGCTGGCCCAACTGGCACAGGCCGGGTATCCGGTCCCGGCCGGCTTTGTGATCGCGCCGGAAGCGTTTGAAAATGGCGAGCTGCGGTCGCCGGCCTGGGAACAGGTGTTGGAAGAAGTGGCGGCGCTGCGGCGAAAGAACGGCCGGTCCGCCCTGGCCGTTCGCTCCTCGGCCAGCACCGAGGACTCGGCCGCCGCTTCCTTTGCCGGTGAGTTTGAGACTGTCCTCAACGTCACGACGGCCGAGGAAATCCGGCAGGCGATTGGCCGGGTCTACCAGTCGCGGGAGAGCGAGCGGGTGGTGGCTTACCGCCAGGCGCAGGGGCTGGCCGCCCGGCCGGAGATGGCCGTTATTGTCCAGGAAATGGCGCCGGCGGCGCTGGCCGGGGTGTTGTTTACGGCCGATCCGGTCAGCGGCAGCCAGGCTTACATGACCGGCAACTTTGTGCGTGGGCTGGGCGAGCAGTTGGTGGCCGGCGAAGCCAATGGGGAGGCGTTTCGGCTGCAACGGCCGTCGGGAACGTACGAGGGCCCGGCCGAGTTGAAGCTGTTTGCCCGGGCCTTGTTTCAACTGGGCGAGCGGTTGGCAAGCAAACTGAATGGGCCACAGGATATTGAGTGGGCCATCGCCGGCGACAAAGTGGTCGTGTTGCAGTCGCGCCCGATCACGACGATGCAGGCTTATAACCCGGTAACGGGGGAGTGGAACGACAGCCGGCGGGGTGATTACCTGTGGTCCAATGCCAACTTTGGCGAAGCGCTGCCGGACGTGATGACGCCACTGACCTGGTCGCTGATTCAGATTTACAGCGAGGAAACGTTTGGCAATCCCCTGCCCGGTGACAATCCCTTGATGGGCAACATTGGCGGCCGGTTTTACGTTAATCTGTCGCTCTTTACCTCGATGATGCAGGCGCTGGGCTTTAGCCGGGAGCGGATGAACCGGGAAAGCGAAGAGTTTTTTGGCAACCTGCCGGACGACGTGGCAATCCCGATCATTCCTTTTTCGCGCCGGGCGGTACTGCGCGGCTTCGTGCCGTTTGCTGCCCGGGCCATGGTGCGCCGCGGGCGTAATTTGCGCCGGTTGGCGGCGTTCACGGCCGAGTTACCCCAGCGGGTCGCCGTTTTACAGGAGTCAATCCAGGTCGCTCCATCCCCGGCGGCGCTGGCCGACCTGTGGCAGAATGAATTTGAGCCATTGTTGCGGCGCGCCTATCAAATGCTGCAAACAGGCACGTCGAGATATGAAAATGCGTACCGGCCGTTGCGCCGCAAGCTCGTGGCACAGGTGGGTGAAGAAGATGCGAATCTGCTGCTTTCGGGCGTCAGCGCCGAGGGGGAGTGGCTGGCCAGCCTCGGTCCACTGGTGGGGTTGTGGCAGGTGGCGCAGGGGGAAATGAGCCAGGCCGATTACCTGCAGGAGTATGGCCATCGCGGGCCGCACGAGTTTGAAGTGTCGTGGCCGCGGCCGGCCGAAGACCCCGAGTGGATGAATAGGCAACTGGCGACGCTGGCCGGGGTTGACGTCCCGGCTTTGCTGGCCAGGCGAGAAGCGGAGAAGCAGGCGGCCTGGGAACGGTATGGGCCGCGTTTCCCCAAGCAGGTAGCCAGAACGCAACAAAAATTGGCGGCGGCGGCCGGGGCGGCGCGCGGGCGGGAAGCGATTCGTTCGGAAGTCACGCGGCTGGTTGGCCTGGGGCGGGTGCTGGCGCTGCGGGTGGGTGAATTGACTGGACTGGGCGAGGATGCCTTTTTCCTATGGCTGGCGGAGTTGACGGCAGTATTGCACGGCGACGAGACGGCCGTGGCCCAGATTGCTATTCGCCGCCAGGTACACGAACGTTTTTCCAGCCTGCCGCCTTATCCGGCGTTGATTAACGGCCGGTTTGATCCCCAGGCCTGGGCGGCCGACCCGAACCGGCGGAGTGATATTTATGACGGCCACGCTGAAGCAGGGCCGGCTGGGCCTGCGTCCTCTACGTCGCTCATCCGGGGGCTGCCCGGTTCGGCCGGGGTCGTGGAGGGGCTCGTTCGTCGCCTGGACAGCGTTGAGGAGGGCTACCTGCTGCAACCGGGCGAGGTCCTGGTGACGGTGACGACAAACGTGGGCTGGACGCCGCTGTTTCCGCGGGCGGCGGCGATTGTGACGGACGTGGGGGCGCCGCTGTCGCACGCGGCTATTGTGGCGCGGGAGTTGGGGATTCCGGCTGTGGTTGGGGCGGGGGAGGCGACGATGTGGCTGCGGACAGGGGAGCGGGTGAGGGTGGATGGGACGCGGGGGGTGGTGGAGCGGCTGGAATAGGGGACAAGGGGACAAGGAGACAGGGAGACAAGGGGAGAAGGGGAGAAGCAACTTGTCTTTCAACTGTTCTTACTTTAAGATGCTATCAGTTGAAGTGTTTCGTTCAGTTCCTTGTTCTATTGGCGCTGGTGGCCTGTGGCCCGGCGGAGACTACTCCTGGGCCGGGGGCTACAGAGGCGCTGCCGGCTACACCTTCGCTACCTCCGACCGCGACGATGACCGTTTCTCCGGTGGCAGGGGCAACGGGGGAGACGAGGCCGGCGGCTACGGCCACCGCTATGCCCACGCCTAGAAGCGCGGGGCTGCTGGCCATTTCGGCCGATAACGCCCAGTTCGTGTCCGAGTTAGACGTATTGGTGGCCGAGGGCGGCCGGGTGCTGGCGCTGGCGATGAGTGCGGACGGGAGCGTCTTTGCTTCGGGGGGAGAAGATGGGGTTATCCAGTTGTGGAACCCGCGCGATGGAGAGCCGGGCGGCCGGCTGGTGGGCCATGCGGCGGCGGTGAATGCCCTCTCCTTCCAGCCGGGCGGGCAACTGCTGGCTTCGGGCAGCGCGGATGGGAGCGTTGGGCTGTGGGAGGTAGAGACCGGGGAGGCCAGGGCGATGCTTGTTTCGCCGGCTGAGTCGCCGGTGGGAGCGGTGGCCTTTCACCCGGCCGGGGATAGGCTGGCGGCCGGGTGGCCGGAGCTGACAGTGGACAGCGTGGCGCTGTGGGAGGTGACCGGGAGCAATGGCTGGCAACCGCTGGCCGGGCACGACGGGCCGGCTTACGCGCTGGCTTTTAGTCCAGACGGCCGGCTGCTGGCAGTGGGCGGCCGGGGAACGCCGATGGTTTACCTTTATGACGCGGCTACAGGTGAGGCGCAGGGCGAGT
>JAKEFB010000152.1 GCA_022616275.1 Chloroflexota bacterium | reverse complement strand
TGGAGATTCCCCTGGTCAACCACAAGCGGGTCATCGGCCTGATGCAGCGCCTGGGCCTCGAGGCCGTCTACCCCCGGCCACGCACCTCGCTACCGGCGGCCGGCCACCAGTAGTCGGTAACTACCATTTCACCGCTCTGGCCGGCCGAGCCGCCCGGGTAGGTGATGCTCAAGGGCAGGTCGCCCTGGGTGTAGGTGAAGGCCCAGTTGTAGGTCTTATTGCCGGAAGTTATGTTGATAATCCGCTGCTCGCTGGTGACCCGGCCCTGGCTGTCGTAGACCCAACTGGCCGAGTTGCTGAAGACGCCCGGCGGCGAGTAGGCGGTCATGCCGGTGCGCCGGCCGACGCCCTTGTTGCCGCCGGTGGTGCTGTCGTAGCTGTAGCTGGCCAGCAACGATCCGCCCACGCCCAGCCGCTTCTCGGTCAGCCGGTTGAGCGCGTCGTAGGTGAAGGCAATGGTCTGGTTCTTGGCGTCTAGCTGGGTCTTGAGGTTGCCGGCGTCGTCATAGGTATAGCTCCACGCGCCCATGTTCGGGTCGGTCATGCTCGTCTTCCAGCTCAGGGCGTTGTAGCCCATCGTAGTGATCCGGCCGGCCGGGTCGGTGACCTGGGTCAGATTGCCCAGCGTGTCGTAGATATAGCGGGTCCGGTTGAAGTTCAGCTCGTCGTAGTTATCGAAGTCGAGGTTATAGGCGCTGGCCGTTTTGGCGGTAAAGGTCCAGTTGCTCTGTTGCCAGGTGGCGTCTTTGGACTTCCTGACTTCGGCCGAGAGTTCCGGCTTGCCCTCTTCCCAGACGACGATGACGAACTCGTCGGTTGATTGGGAGACGCGCAGCAGCGCCCGGTACCAGGTGTTGGCCTGGACCGGCATGAGGGTCGTCGTCGTGCCGTTGGTGGGGGTAGCGTCTCCGGCCCACTCCAGGAGGTTCAGCGAGCCGGCGTTCACCTGCAGACCCCATTGGCGATAGGCGCTGGTGTTCCAGGTCCCATAGCTGAGGAGCATCTGGCTATGGCCGCCGGTATTATCGGTGCGGAAGGAGAAAGTTGCCCCATCGCCGGTGGTACCGCTGTGGCTGCGGGAGATGCCCGTCCAATCCCCGCTGGTGTTGGCCAGGCGAACGGCGCCGTTGACGACGGAGATGCTGCCGGCGCCAAACTGGGTCCAGTTGCTCAGGCTGCTGCCGTCGTCAAAGGTGGTGGAGAAGGTGTCTACGGTCTCGTCCACGGCGGTGAGCTGCTCGTCAAAGTTAAAGTAGGAGGCTTTGACGTGGTTCTCGCCGTCCTGAAAGTAGGCGCTCAAGCGGCCGTAGACGATGCTGCTGGCGGCGGCGTCGGGCGCCACGACGCGCACCGGCCGGCCGGCGGCGTCGTAACGGGCGGTGGTCAGATCCTCGCCCGGGGGACTGGCCACCTGGAAAGTGCCGCTGCCTGAGTAGCCGGCGGCAAAGTAAGGATTGCCTTCTGAAACGGCCTGGCCGGCGGCGTTGTAGGTGACATTGGCGGCGATCCGCTGGCCGGTATCGGCCACGCCGCCCAGGGCGTTGCCGCTCCAGTCTGTGTGCGGCCGCTGGGTCTGGATGGGGTTGCCAAAGCCGTCAAAAAGCTGCCGTTCAAACGCGCCGCCGCTGGTCCACTGGGCGCCGTTGTCTTGCGTCTTGCGCCAGGCGGTGATGCGCAGCGGCCATTGATTGTTGTAGTAGTCAAAATCGGCGTAGTGGTAAGCCTCGGAGGGCTTGTTCTGGTCGGCGCCCTGCTCGTTCCAGCCCCGGAAGAGCTGGATCAGCCGGCCGAAGTAGTCGTAGACGTACAGAACGGAAAAATTGTTGGGAACGTCTGTCACTTGCTGCAGCAGCCCCGGTGGGCTATTGGTAGCAAACGGCGGGCTGGCGTTGAGGCCGTAGTAGGCCAGGGCTTGCTGCTGGTTCAGATGGTTGGTAATGGCCAGGGGGTAGAGGTGGTACGTTAAGTCGTACGAGGTCGCCGTGTTGTGGCTCAAGGCGTCGGTTACCTGGGTGACGTTGCCGTAGCTGTCATACTGGGACTGCTGGACGGTAATGAAGGTGGTCGTAGGGCTGGTGGTCTTGGCCCGCTCGACTTTGGTGACGTTGCCCTTAAGGGGGAAGTTGGTCCAACTGGCCTGGTTATCGTAGTAATAGCGGGTGATGGCCTGGACAGGTGCAGAGGGGGTGGTCCCGGACAAGACCCTTTCCTGGCCGTGAAAGCCGACGAGCCATTTCGTCGCCGGCGGGTTCTCGACGTAGTAATCTCGTTCAAGGCGCTTCTCGTCGCCGCTTAGCGCCAGGTCACCGTGGTCAACGGCGGCCGTCTGGTTGCCGTACTGGACGTTGTTCTGGCGGGCGTATTCGTAGGTGACGCGGTGGACGGTGCTCTGGCCGCCCCGGGCGTAGGTGGTAGTGTCAACGGAGCTGGTGTAGGTAAAGTCAAAGGTCGTGGGCGGCCCGTTTTTATCGGTGGCGTAGCTGATGTCCTGTTGTTGTAGCAGGACGCCGCTTACGTTCGTATTATACAACTGGGTCTGGTACGGCCGGCCCATCTTGTTCCGGTTGGGGTCCAGGCCTTTCCAGAAGCGGCTAATGGTGTAATTGAGGACGGTCCCGTCGTAGTCTTTCCGGGTAATTTGCGCCTGGCCAAAGCCAACCAGCCGGCCGGGCCCGTATTCGAAGCTGCTACCGCCAGGGAAGTAGTCGCGGGTCGGGCAGTGGGTGGGGTCGGTTCCTCCCTCTGCATTGTATTCATCGTAACAACTGTTGTCCGGAGGGGGAAAATTATAGGTTGTCACGGCCGGTTGGGCGTGAACGCCGTCCCAGGTCTCGGTCATGTTAACATAATAGGACTGGCCGAGGATAGCTATATCCCCGTCAGAGACAACACGATTGTCACCGGTATAGGTGAACTTGATCCGGCCGCCGTAATTGTTGACGACTTCTTGCAGGTATTCATAGTAGAAGCATTGGGTGCTGTTGTCGCCGTGGCGCTGGGCTACGTAAGTGAAGTCGGTCAGTGGCAAAGAGAGCGTGCCATCTCCGCTTTTTTCCTGGATTTGGTCAACATACAAAGTTACTGTGTCGCCACTCGGGTTGCAACCGCTGTTGGTGTGCGAGACGCTACCTAAAATCACGTCAATCTTCCGGTAAGGTTGCACCAGATTCAGGTGGTAAAGCTTAATTTCATCAATGCGATGCTCTAACCCTGTCAGAACAAATTGGATTTTGCTGGCAAAAGTACCTGTTGTCACCCGCACATAAGGGCTAGAGGCCAGGTTGACATAATTGTAGCGAATTTCGCTGATTTCAGAGCGGTGCGTACTAATGCTTGTGGGGCCATACTCTTCAGGGTCCGGCAACCATTGAAAGTAATCGTATTGGATCTGGTTGCCATGCACGTCGGTTACAGTGTCCACTCGCCAGCGCAGGCCGCCATAATCGGCACTCTCCCCCTGGTTTTGGTTGCCCAAGGTTTCCAGAGTGCCCTCTCGGATAAGCTGGCCGGTTTGTGAATCTCCTGTGTAGCCCAGGCGGTAGGTGGTGCCGTCCGGCGTTTGCACTGTCCAATAAATTTTATCCGGGTCAACTAGCTCAGGGTTGTCAGCATCGTTGATTTGTTGGATGCGGAGCCCGGGAGCGTTGATGGCGTAATAGGTGGTGGTGATGGCCTGGATAGGTAGTATCGGTTGCAGTTCATAACTGGCTCCGTCCAGGACCAGAGAAAAGCGGTCGGCATGCTGGACCGTAATGCTTTCTTCCGCTATTTCATAGTCTATTTTGTCGCGGGAAATCTCGATGTTGTTGATGGACCAGCCCAGCCCCAGTGAACCCTGGTCATGGCCATCCAGAAGACGCCGCGCACGGCCGTGTAGCCTAGCCGCTCCAGCAATTGCCGGGCGGGCGCGTTCGAAGCCAAAATGTAGTGGCGGACGACGACGCGGGCGTTGGCCGGGGCCTGGTCCAGCCGCTCTCGCGTCCAGGCTTCGCCCCAACGGACCAGGTACGCGCCGATGCCCCGGCCGCGCGCTTCGGGGTGGACGTGGCCGTAGACGGCAATGGCCATGGTGCGGTTGTTGAACAGGTCGGCGTAACCGGCCGGCCGGCCGCCGGGAGCAACGACGACGACAGCTTCGTTGGCCAGGTCAAGCCCTTTCCATTCGTCGAGGAGTTCGTCCAGGGTCATCTCTGCCTGGCCCAGGTCGTGGCGCTGGCAGGCGGCAATCAGGCCGGCGACGGCCGGGGCGTCGTCCATTGTGGGTGGCCTGGCGCTGTAGCCCTGGGGAGGAGTATCAAACATAAAGACCTTATTGTATCTGAGGAAATAGGAGCCAACCAACCAAAGCGATAGAATGGGGGTAAGAAGTGAAAGAGACCATAGAGGCTACAGCCGGCCAGGATGATTAAAAAGCTGTCACCTGTTACCCATCACCTGTTACCTTTTCAAAGGAGTAGTGGTTATGGCGCCTCAATTTGACGTTATTGTGATTGGGGGCGGGCCGGCGGGGACGACGGCGGCTTTGCGGGCCAGCGAATTGGGCGCGGCGGTGGCGCTGGTGGAGAGCGGCCGGATGGGCGGCACCTGCACCAATGACGGCTGCGCTCCGACACGGGTGCTGGCCAAGGCGGCCCGGCTGGCGCGCGACGCGGCCCAGTTTGACGAATATGGCCTGATAGGCCAGCCGCCGGAGGTTGACCTGGCCCGGCTGCTGGCCCGCACGCAGCAGACGGTTTACCGGCTGCACGAAAAGAAGCAGTTGCTTAGCCACCTGGGCCAGGCCGGGGTCGAAGTCGTGGCCGAGGCCGGCCCGGCCCACTTTGCCGATAGCCACACGCTGGCGCTGCCAGACGGCCGGCAGCTCCACGGCCGGCAATTTATTCTCTGCGCCGGCGGCCACGCCCGGCGATTGGCCTTCCCCGGCAGCGAGCACGCCCTGACGCACAGCGACATCTGGACGCTGGCCAGGCTGCCAGGCTCGATGGTGGTGGTCGGCGGCGCGGCCACCGGTTGCCAGTTGGCCTCTATTTTTGCTTCTTTTGGCGTCCAGGTCTGGCTGTTGGACGTGGCCTCCCACATCCTGGGTGGGGAGGATGAAGCTGTTTCCGAAGAAATGGCCCAGGTTTTCGGCCGGCGCGGCATTGAGGTTATTACCGGTATCAACGGGGTGGAACGCATTGAGCAGGCGGGTGAGACGTTAAAGCTTCACTTTCTGCACGGGGGTCAGGCGAGGGCGCTGGCGGCCGAGGTGGTCGTGCTGGCCGTTGGCTGGGTGGGCAACGTCGAGGGGTTGAACCTGGCGGCGGCCGGGGTGGAAACAGGGCGTAGCTACGTCGTCGTGGACGACAACCTGCGGACGACTGCGCCGCACGTTTTTGCGGCCGGCGACATCACCGGCCGGATGATGCTGGTGCAAAGCGCCAGTTACGAGGCCCGCATTGCGGCGGAAAATGCCGTGCTCGGCCGGGGCCACGCTTACCAGCACCAGAT
>JAKEFB010000151.1 GCA_022616275.1 Chloroflexota bacterium | reverse complement strand
GGGTTGGGCAACAGTGGCTGGCCATCACGCTGGAAGACCTGCGCCAGCAACCCCGGGGTGAAGGCCAACTGGTAGCTTTCACCGGGCAGCGCCAATGGCCCAAGTTCACCGAGCGGCAGGAGCGCGGTCAAATCATCCTCGCGGTAAAGGGTGCGGACATGCTCGATCAGGCGGCGGAAATACTTTTCGCCCTCTTCTGGATCATCTGCTGCCGCCTGTTTTGCCCCGGCAAATTGAATGTCTTCGTAATCGACGTCATGTTGGCCGTCACCTGCCTGCTGGACGTAGCCCAACGCATCAGCAAGCCGGTAAAGTTTGGTTAGCCCATTGCCGCTTTTCTCTTGTTCCGGCTTGCGCAACTCGTACGTGCGTGTTTCGGCAGGCAGTGGTGTGCGATAGGCGTCAGCTTGATCAACAATCGGTTGGGTGAAGCTATTCTCGGTGCAGGTAATGTGGATGAGCCTCTGTCTTTCGCGATCCTGCGGTTGGAGGGTGACGTCCGGTGCATCAAAACGACGGCCGTAGCCGATGGCGGCAGATTTCAACACATTGCCGAAGTCGTCTACTTCCAGCGTCAGTGCGTGTTGAATCCGCGGGTCCGCCGGGTTACGCTCGTAATGGTAGCTGAGGGCTTCGCGAGCGTGCGTGAGAAAGACTGCATGGCGATTTTCAGCCTGCGGCTGCAACTGCCGGACGGAAAAGTTCTGCTCGGTGACGATGTAAGGATGTTGCTCCTGATCGGAACTATCCAGGGCATAGACCTCCTGGCGCAGCATCGATCCTTTAAGCGCGCGGCACGCCTCCCGCTCTTCTTTAGCTGTCAATCCATCGGGCAAAACCGTATCGTCGAGCAGCAGGGCTTGTGCGGCCGAGTCGTGAGGATCCCCCATCAAGGCCGGTTCGCGGTAATATTCACCGTCGCCAGGCCCGATGCCGGCAAAGTAGTTGGAAATATGGCCGCGGTCAAGGTAGGCCCCGGTATGGAACCAGGTTCTGGTCAGCACTGGCGGCACAAAGGAGGTCTCGTTGAGGTTGGTATCTTCGGACGAGGCGGCGTCCGGCGCGATCTGGCCGATTTCCTCCGTATCCCACTGCTCGACCATGCCGAAGCCGCGGAACTCCCGTTCTTCGCCGTCGAAATAGCCGTGGTGGTAGGCGTAGCGGGTGACGAAGCGGTTGCGGCTGATACGGTCATAGGTCTCCACCCGCTCGACGACATGCACCGGAAACGGCAACCGGGTGATCCAGGGCCGTCCGGCCAGTTTGTCCTGCAGGTAAAACTTGGTTGATGGAGCGTAACGCACGTACGTTTCAGCGCCCAGGTTGTTTTTTACGGCGATGAGCAAGTGGGGCTTTAAACCGCCCATCAGATCGATGTAGCGCATCGGCCGCCTGCTGTCGCCAGGCAGCGGCGAGGACCAGACCAGACAGGCGGTGCCGTTGCCCAGCAGGTCTATGGCCTGCACGGCCGCTACATTGTCAATGTGGGGGAAATGAGCCAGGCTGGAGGCGTCAGCCCAACGATTGCCGGATTGGTTCAGATAAATGTGGACCCCATCACGGCCCAGGTAAATGAGGTCCGTCACGCCGGAGCCGTCAATATCGGCTAGCCGCATCCGCCGCTGGTCGAAAAGGTCGGGCGCGTCAAACCAGGGCGCGTTGTCCATCGTCACCTTGGCCCCGAAACGGCCGTAACCGAGGTTGGGCCAATAGCAGACTTCGCCGTTACGAATGCGGGCCAGGTCGCTCAGCCCGTCGCCGGAGAGGTCGGCGAGGTAAATCGACTGTTCGCCATCAGCGAAAACGAGCCGCGGGCCCTTCTCTTCGTCCCAGGCCTGAGCTGTTCTTTGCTCTGCAGCAAAGCCCTCTTCCGCCAACGATTGGTACCAGGTCAAGACGTTGTCTTCAGTCACGAGGATATCGGCGTGGCCATCGCCGGTGAGGTCCACGAACTTTAGATTTGGATCCTCCCAGGCGAGATTGGGCGTGGAGGCAAAGGGAATGAAATTGACCCAGCTGTAGTCATGGCTACGTTCGTAATAGCCGGATAACGGGCGGTTGAACTGAACCAAATCAACCTGCCCATCACCCGCCAGATCTAAAAACTGTTGCTGACCATTTTCCAGGTTGGCCAAAGACGGTATGGCGGCAACCCGTTCCAGCGGAGCGAAGCTGGCGACAACTGTCTCTTTGCCGTTCACCTTAACCGGTATGGGGCTGAGATTCCGTTTATAGAACCATCCCTCCGTTTGTTCTGTCAGGATGCCGGGCAGCCCTTCGCCATCCAGGTCCACCCATTGGTAACGTGCCCCGTCCAGCCCATACGGTAGATTTTCGAGGGTCTCGGCGTCTACGTCTTGAATTTCCTGCTGGATGTGGGCCTGGCTGTACTCGAATTGCAGCGGGGGCAACGACTTTTTTAGATAGTTGCCGTTCTCCTGGCGTACAAAGCCCGCTTGCGTGACGCTGGTGATGAAGGAGGCGATGGGGCCTTCAGCGTAGGCGAACTCGGTGGAGCGAACGAGGGTGTCGGCGACGTCCAGTTCATCCGAGAAGTGATGGAACATCAGCACGCGGCGGCAAAGGCGATAGGTGCGCACCTCAAAGCCGGGGCGGTAGGTGGAAAACGGATCCTCGCGGACAGGCCACGCGGGATCACCCGATAGCGTTGCCTGAACGTATCGATGTTGTTCTGTCTCGGCTACATTGGGATCCAGGGGTAGCTCGTTATAGTGCCCCTCTCCATAATCAAATACCACCTCAAACATCCAGGTATTATCGGGAAGAAGTGCCGGGTCAGTAGCCAGCCAGTCGGCATTGCGATTGGGTAGGCGATTGCCATATTTGATGCGCTTCAGGTAGCGATTGGCGGAACGGGTCGAAGCAGTACGGTTCTTCTCGTGAGCCTGGGAGAGGACAACAGCCTTTGAATTCTCCTCTGCGTACTCGTAAACGATGGCGTTGCCCCTGTCATCGTAACTCTGACAGATCAGCCAGCTAAAGATGCGCGTCGGATGCTCCGGGTCGGGATCCGCTGGATCAATGATTCTGGAGTTGTTGTCTTTGCCGTAAAGGGTGGTGATGTTATCGCGCGTGATGGAGCGCCAGTGAATCTCGCCTGTTTCCTGGTTGGTCCAGCGTTCGATGCGAGCAAAAAGTCCCTCGATGCGCGGCCGGTAGCGTCGAACAAGATAAGTGACATTGCCAATCGTGCGCGGCTCATCGAAGAAGACAAACTTACCGTTTTCTATGACCCAATTACCGTCGGCATCCTTTTTATACTCCGGTACCAAGTCTTCCGCGCCCGACAGAATATATCCATCACTATCTGGTTGATTCTTGCCGCCATCAAGATACTGCGGCAAGCCTTTGTCGGTTTTACGGGTGATCTGGGGCAGGCCAAGTGACCAGCCGAAACCGAAGGGGCCGTTGCCGGCGCCGGAGTCGTAGGAGAGCGAAAGCTGTGGACCGAACCCAGAGCGGCCGGGGCTGGCGGCGATGGGCACGGACAGTGAGCCGGTGCCGGTGACCGGGTTGGCGGCGAATTTCTCGCCGATGCCGCGAATGGCCCCACCGCCTTTGGGCAGTGAAATTGCTGGCGCTGAAAATGAGCTACGCTCAGAAGGGGTGCTTTGGCTTGAAGGCAGCTTATGAGCAGGAACGCTTTCGCCGCCGCGCTCTATGGAACTGTGAAGCATACCAGTATACCTATACAATCCAGAATTCTGAACCCCGCGCGGGTTCTAAGCCTCGCACTGGATGAGACCGGCGGTTCGGGTGGCTCTACAATGAGAATAGACGCCTACAGGTATCTCTTAATTGCTTGGTTCAGTTCCCTGTTGGCGGGTCAGTTTCCGCCAGTTAGATTGGATATGATCAACAGTGTAAACCTAGCCGTGAAGGTCCTCAGTGTTCCCGCGGTGGATGTGAGTCACCTTCGCGAATCGCCAGCCGCCGTTATCCCGCCAGCAGTGGATGAGATAGGCTTGGTAGGACGATGGAAGTTCCGTGCGCGGAGTGGTCGCTGCCCGTGATCTTGAACCGCCTCTGCGAACCGCCTCTACGCTCCATTCTTTGCTCCGGGCCATTGCTAACGAGTTGACAGCCAGTATATAATGAAAGCGTCCTCTAAACGTCCTCACCCGTACGGCCACGGTAGCCTGGACGGAGAGGCTGCCGTTGGTCCAGTTTCGGAGTGGAGACTATGCCGGCCATCCAGGTCATGCTATTGGGAGTGCCGCAGGTCGAGTGGGCGGGGCAGCTTGCGCCCCACTTTCGCTCAAAGAAGACGGCCGCTCTGCTGGCCTACCTCATCGTCGCCGACCGGCCGGTCGCCCGCGACCATCTGGCCGCCCTCTTCTGGAGCGATAGTCCGAAAGCCGAAGCCCGCGCCCACCTGCGCCGCGCCCTGCACAACCTGACCAGCCTCCTGCCCGGCTGCCTGGCGGCCGACTGGCAAACGGCCGAATTCGTCGCCAATCCCGATTGCCGGGTAGATGTGCTGCGCTTCCAGGAGTTGGAGCGCCGCGGCGACGATCTGGCCCAGGTGGAAGTGGGCGAGCTATGCCGGGGTGCCTTCCTGGAAGGGCTCTATCTCGACGACTGCCCGGAGTTCGAGGCCTGGCTCATGACCGAGCGGGAACGCTGGCAGCAGAAGTGCTTCCAGGCGCTGGGGCGCCTGCTGCAGCAGAGCCTGAGTAGAGGCGAATATGAAGCGGGGTTACGGTATGCCCGCCGGCTGCTGGCCCTCGACCCCTGGCACGAGGAAGCGCACCGGCAAATGATGTCGCTGCTGGCCCGCACCGGCCAGTTGAGTGCGGCGCTGAAGCAGTACGCTACTTGCAGGCGTATTCTGGCCAAGGAGTTGGGGGTAGAGCCGGCGGCCGAGACGACCCGGCTGTACGAGCGCATCAAGAGTGCCCGGGTCATGCCGCCCACCCGCCTGCCCGCTCCCGCGGCACCCTTCGTCGGCCGGGAGGAGGAGTTGGCCACCCTGCAACAATATCTGGCCGATCCGAATTGTCGCCTACTGACCCTGACCGGCGTGGGTGGCATTGGCAAGAGCCGGCTGGCGTTGGAGACCGCCACCCGGCAGGTCGCGGCCGGCGACTTTCGCCTCTTCCTGCACGGCGTAGCCTTCGTCCCGCTCGTAGGCGTCGACGCCCAGGACCTCACCGCAGCCCTCGGTGCCGCTCTCGGCCTGGCCTTCACCGGCCAGGAGCCGGCCGAGCGGCAGCTCTTGCGCTACCTGGCCGACAAGGAGCTGCTCCTGCTGCTGGATAACTATGAGCATCTCCTGCCGGAGACGGTGCTACTGGCGGCGATCCTGCGCGAAGCGCCGGACGTGAAGCTGCTGGTCACCTCGCGCGAGCGGCTGGGGCTGTGGGAAGAGTGGCTGTTTGAGGTGGAGGGTCTACCGTACCCGCCAGAAACGGCGGCGAACGGAGCGACCGGAGAAGGCAAGACGTACGCGTCGATGCGACTGTTCGAGCGCCAGGCCCGGCGGGTGCGACGGGATTTCTCCCTGGCCGCGGCCAACAACGAGGTGGGTCAGATCTGCCGACTGTTGCAGGGCATGCCGCTGGCGCTGGAGCTGTCGGCCGCCCGACTGAAGAGCCTGGCGCCGGCCGTCGTGCTGGCTGAACTGGACCGGGGCCTC
This sequence comes from Chloroflexota bacterium, assembly GCA_022616275.1. Lineage (GTDB taxonomy): Bacteria > Chloroflexota > Anaerolineae > Promineifilales > Promineifilaceae. The sequence goes on along the minus strand of JAKEFB010000151.1, from coordinate 3,402 downwards.
GACGCCCTGACGGCCGAGACGAGCAACGTCTCGGCCCGCCACGCCAGCCTGCGCGTTGTCTTCGACGCCTCCTGGGTCGGCCTGTCCTCGCAGGAGCAGGACGTGCTGCGCCGGGTGTCGCTCTTTCGCGGCGGCTTCACCCGCCCGGCGGGGGCCGAGGTGGCCGGAGCCACGGTTTCTATTCTGAGCAGGCTGGCGAACAAGTCGCTCATCCGCCTGCTGCCCTCGGGCCGGTACGAGCTGCACGAGCTGTTGCGCCAGTACGCGGCCGAGCAGTTGGCCGCCGACCCGGCGCTGAAGGAAGCTACCGAGGTGCGGTACGCCACTTACTACGGCGCTTTTCTGGCCGAGCGGGAGCAGAGGCTTCTCGAAACCGACCAGGAGCGGGCGCTGCACGAGATCGACCCGGAGATGGACAACATTCGTCTGGCCTGGCGCGCGGCCGTGGAGCGCCAGAAGCTGGATGTCCTCGAACGGGGTTTGTGGACGTTGGGTTTCTATTACGTGCTGCGCGGTTGGACGGCTGAAGGCCAGGAGGTCATGGAGAGTACCCTGGCGGCCTTATCATGGTTAGAAAAGAACGATCCCGCTCACGCCCGCCTGCTGGCCCGGCTGTGCCTTTTCCAGGGTTTTTGTCTTGTGTTTCACAGTTGGATAGAGAGTACGGCGCTACTGCAACAGCGGCTGAGGGCGCTCCGCCGATTCGGGACGCCTCAGGATGCCGCGTTCGGGCTTTTCGTGCTAGGAGAGGGTTTTACTACAATATTGTCATACGAAGAGGCGGTCCGAGCTCTCAGAGAGGGGGCGGCAATTGCCGGGTCGGCCGGCCTGCGCGCGCTCGAAGCCCTCAATCTAGCCCGCTTGTCAGACACATTAAGCCTCGCGGCGGGCAAGATCGCTGGTCAGGAGGCCGAGGAAAGCATTCTGAAGGCAGTGGCTGTGGCGGAGGCGTTGGATAATCCTTTTGCCCTGGGTATCGCTTACCATGCCCTCGGCCGCCTGGCAAGACTCCAGCAGGAATACCGGGAGGCTCAAGTGTGCTTTGAACGAAGCCTGGCAGCACTCAAGCGGATTGAGCCTTTGTGGTTCATGACGATCATAAAGTGGGACCTGGTTCAGGTCAACCAGTGGCTGGGCCATTCAGCCGCCGCCTGGCAGCACCGAGATGAAGGCCAGCATTGGGCTCGCCGGTGTGGCTATTATTACTTCGAACTGGTATTCCTGTATGGCCTTGGTGAGTTGGCTCGCCAGCAGGGCGACATTCGGCAGGCCAAGCGAGCTTATCATGATTGCCTCAGGGCTTGTGAAGAAGCTGGCCACATAGCAGCAGTGGCCATCGTGCGCAGTAAATTGGGCCAATTGCTTCTCAGCCAGGGCAACGACCAGGAAGCGCGGTTATGTTTCAGCCAGAGCTTGCCGATTGTTCAGGCAATGGCTGCTCAGACATCTTACTATCAGGACTTGGCCTGGATGAATGTCGCCGGAATCGCCGGACTCGTGGCGGCCGCCGATGCGCAAGAGGCAACTCGGCTCCTAGGCGCGGCCGGAACTCACTTACAATGGAGAGGAGTCTTCTATATCTGGCCGGCCGACCTTGATGATTGGGAACGGCTTCAGGCCGAGGTGCGCGGCCAGTTGGACGAGGCGAGCTTTGCGGCCGCGTGGGCCGCTGGCCAGGCCATGTCGCCGGACGAGGCGATCGAGCTGGCGCTCGCCTTGCTTTAGCACTGACATGAGGGTCGCATAACTGCGTAAACGGCTCGCTAACTCGGTCTTGCCCTGGTGGCTACTCATTGCCCATTCCCCAGTATATATTCCACCAGGTGGTCCAGCCGGCTGAATACTGTTTGGCGGCGTAAGTCTGGTAGTTATTTGCCCAGCCCCGAATGAGGGAGTTGAACGCGGCAATGAGGGCTGATTGCGGCGCACCCCGGTACTAACAAACGACATGTCGTATTTCGCGTCGGTGAGGCTGGATGGCTTTCTTGCTCGGTTTGATGAACCTCTTGAAGCCTGGTTTGCCACGGAAAATATGTCGGCTATGGCGCGGAAGTCCAGCTTGGCCCGCCGCAGGTGCCCTTCACCGCCCGCGGCGCCTACCGGAAGAAGTATCCGCCGGTGGACGCCCAACTGGTGTTGGACGAGCTGGAGCGAGCCAGCGTACACAGCTACCGGCCGCGGCAAGAGGTGGCCGGCCGGATTCTCTGGAACAAAGCCGGCGTGGCCGTCTACGACAAATACTGGAGCCAGTTGACACCGGAGCAGCAGCAACAAATCCAGGCCCAGGTCGAGGCCATCGCCGCCCAGGCCGGCTGGCAGTTGGAGACGGCCGGCCAGGAAGCGGTCTACGTCCGGCCGCTCGCGGCCAACGTCGCCGAGGCGAAAAGCAGACTGGCGAACTATCTCCAGGACTATGACGGGCGGCCGGTCCCGGCCCACACCGTCGTCACCCAGGCCCAACTGGGGGCTTATAACCGGTCCTTCTACGACAACGAGCTGGCGCCAGAGCTGGCCGCGGCCATGGCTGGGGTTCTGGCGGCGCATGGCTACGACACTGAACCGGAAGAGGGCGACTACCGGCCGCGGCCGGTGGCGATTCCTACCAGCGCGGAAGCAGCCATCGCCGAGCGCCTGGGCGCGCTGGCGACGGTGCCTACCGGCTTCGGCCCGGCGCTGCTACTGCGCGACGTGCTGGCGGTGGTGAAATCGATAGCCGGCGTTGACAGCATCGGTGACTGGCAGGCGGAGCAACTCGTACAAACCGGTGTTGTTGGCCAGGCGCTGCGGAAGCTGGGCTTCAAGAGCGAGTTGACCTGGTGCCAGCCCTACCATTTCCAGCCCCTCCTGGGCGACGACCAGCCGCACCGGGTTATCTTGAAAGAGGTGCGGGTGCAGCGCGACCCGGAAAAGACGCTCTCCCTGGCCCAGGGTCTGGCCGTCTACACCCCGGCTGTGGCCATTGACGACATGGAGGACACGCTGGTCTACCTGGAGATGATCGGGCCGAAGCAGTCGGTCAAGGCCAACTGGGCGGCGCTGGTCGGCGGGGGCAAGGTCCATTGGTTCGGCCGGCAGCGGGTGCAGTTAGACGGGATGAAGGCTCACCTGATGGTCCAGAGCAAACTTCCCTGTGGCTGGAGCGACTACATCCTCATCCACAAACAGGCCAGCCTGAAAGAGGTGAACCCGGAACAGCCTTTTTATCTACTGGACGATGGCCATCAGCCTATTCCCCAGCTCTTTTATCCGATGCTCAATAAATGCCTGGCCCTACCGTTGTTGGCCATCTGGACGGATTATTTGTGGGAAAGCGGCCGGGAGCGCAAGCTGATTACCCTCCTGAGCGAAGGCGCTGGACAAGGCTACGCCACCTGGCGGGTGCTGTCGGTGCTGGAGCAGTGG
>JAKEFB010000150.1 GCA_022616275.1 Chloroflexota bacterium | reverse complement strand
GTCGGCCCGGCGATTATCCAGGCGGCCCAGGAGGCGCGGGCCCAGGTGCTGGAAATTGCCGCCGAGGAGTTTGAGGCTGACCCGGCCGACCTGGAGATTGTAGACGGTGCGGTCCAGGTGCGTGGCGTGCCGGACAAGACGATTTCGCTGGGGGAGATTGCCGCCAAGGCGATGGAGTTTGGCGGCAAGTACGCACCGGTTATGGGGCGCGGCCGCCACGCCGACAACACCGCCTCGCCCGGCTTTTGCGCCCAACTGGTCGAGGTCGAGGTGGACGGGGAAACGGGAGAAGTCCGGCCGTGCCGGGTGGTCATGGTCCAGGACGTCGGCCGGGCGATTAACCCGCTGGGCGTCCAGGGCCAGATGCGGGGCGGCGCGGTGCAGGGGCTGGGCTGGGCGTTGTACGAAAGGATGGTCTACGACGACGGCGGGCAGTTGCTGACCGGCTCGTGGATGGAGTACGCCGTGCCCCACGCCGTCCAGGCAGCACCGGAGATTGAGACGGTGATCGTGGAAGTGCCCTCGGATCGCGGCCCCTTCGGGGCGCGAGGCGTAGGCGAGCCACCGGTTATTGCCACGGCCGCGGCCGTAGCCAACGCCATTGCCGACGTCACCGGCCGGCGGCCGACAGACCTGCCGATGACGCCTCCGCGGGTGCGTGATCAACTTTCGAGAGCGTAATCAACGGCCTGGTCCAGGGACATGGCCTGTCCGTCTTTCCAGACCGAAGTGAAAGCCGTCTCGCCGAGTTGAGCAGCCAGCGCGGCCGCCAGGCGGTCGTAAGCCTGGCGGCCTTGGGGTGACAGTTCAACACCCAGCTTTGTTACCAGGTTAGCGAATACTCCCAGGAGCCTGGCTGCTCGTTCCGGCTGCTGCCAGGCGGCCGTGACTTCAGCCAAGCCATACAAGCTCTCGATCATGCTCCAGCGGTCGCCCAGTTTCCAGCGCAGCTTCAGACTCTCTTCGTACAGAGCGGTAGCGCGGGCGATGTTCCCTTGCCTGAAGAGCAGACGGGCCAAAGCGGCCAGCGACCAGCCGATGCTCCAAGTATCGCCGTGTTCTTGTTTCAGCGCCAGGCTTTCTTCGTGCAGCGTGATAGCTTGTTGCTCATTCCCCTGGACGGTTAACACTTCAGCCAGGTTAAACAACGCCAGGTAGGTCCCCACCCGGTCGTTTAACTGCCGCGCCAGCGACAGCCCGGCCGTGTGGGCCGCCATTGCCCGGTCGTAGTCGCCCAGGCTCTGGGCAATCACGCCCAGGCTGTTCAAGACCAAAGGAATGCCCTGCTCGACACCTAATTCCCGCCACAGCGCCAGGCTTTGTTCGCAAAGGCTCAGAGCAGTCTGCGAGTCTCCCTGGTCGTTGGCTAGTTTACCTGCCCCGTGTAGTACTTCGGCGTGCCCCAGTAGATGTGATTTATCTGGCTTCCTTAGCAGCATCAATCGCTCGCTCTGGAACAGTACGTCATTGAGCGACTGCCGCCCCTCGCGCAGGTAGCCACGTAATTCCCAAAAGCGCCATAACGCACCGCCCAACCGCAGCGCTGTTACTACTTCTTTTGGTTGGGAGAGCGCCCACCCCAGGGCAGCCCGCAGGTTATTGTGTTCCTCCTCCAACTGTTCCAGCCAGGTTCTTTGCTCTGGCCCCCGCAACGCCGGCTTGGCGGTTTCAGCCAACGCCAGGTAATAAGTGGCGTGCCGGCGCTGCCAGGCGTCCAGCAGTTCATAGCTCCAGCCGATGGCCGCCCGGAGTGTCTGGTGGCGGGGAGGCAAATCGCGTGGCCCATCGCGCAGCAGCGCCAGGCGATGGTCCAGCCGGGCCAGCATTTCACGGGGCGGAAGCGATTTGCTGCGGGCGGCCGCCAGCTCAATAGCCAGGGGAAGCCCATCCAGGCGGGCGCAAATCTGGGCCACCAGAGGGGCGTTGGCCTCGTTCAGCACAAACGCCGGATTAGCTGCCTGGGCCCGGGCGACGAAGAGCGTGATGGAAGGATAACGAGGTAATTCGGCAGCCGGCACCGGCCGGTTCAAGTCAGGCAACGTCAGCGGAGGCACAGGGTACTGCCATTCGCCCCGGACGCGCAGCGGTTCCCGGCTGGTGACCAGGATCTTGACCCCCGGGCACAAGGCCAATAACTCGGCGACAACCGGCGCAGCTTCGATGACCTGCTCGAAGTTATCCAGTACCAGGAGCACCTGTTGATCGTGCAGGTAACCGGCCAGGCGCTGTAACCAGGAGTCCGCCCCGGATTCCCGGACACCAAGCGTCTGGGCAATGGTGGCAACAACCAGGCTGGGGTCGCTAATGGGTGCCAGGGAAACAAAGCAGACGCCATTGGTAAAATCGCCGGCCAGTTCGGCCGCTACCTGGAAACTTAGCCGGGTCTTGCCAATGCCCGGCGGCCCAACCAGCGTGAGCAGGCGGGAATCCGGCCGACGCAGGTAGTTTCGGGCGGCGGCCACGTCCTGGTTCCGGCCGATCAGCGGCGTCAGTGGCCTGGGCAGGTTGTTAAAGGGGCGGGGCTGCGGCGGGGGCAGAGGGACGGCCGGCTGGGCGACAACAGGCAGGTGGTCACTTTCCGGCTCGGCGCGGGCAAAGGCAACGAACGTTTCGTATTCCTCTGTTGAAATCCGCAAGCATTCGGCCAGGCGCACCGCCAGTTGGCCAGAAGGGCGGCGCTCCCCGGTCTCAATCTTGCGAATGGTGACGACTGAACAGCCTGCCTGGAAGGCCAGCCCTTTTTGTGTCAACCCCAACGCGCCACGACGGCGCTTGAGCCATTCGCCAAAGGAGGTTTCTTCTTGCACTGGTTGTTCCTGCACCCAAAACCAGGGTCTGCTTACAAAGTCATTGTATCATTTTTGTATCGGTTCGTGATCTTATATCGGCGGCCGGGGTGTGCTTTACTATGAGCATCAGACAACGATTGCTGAATACCAGTTATAGATAAAAGGAGATAAAGATGTCATTACAAGCAGATACCTACAAAGTTTACCTGGTGGATCGTGATCTGCCGGGGATCACCATGGAACAGTTGGCCGGAGCCCAGCGGGCGGCCATTGGGACGAGCCAGCAATTCACGGCCGCCGGCAAGCCGGTGCGTTACCTGCGCAGCACCTTTGTGCCTGGCGAGTCGCGCTGCATGTGCCTGTTCGAGGCTCCCGACGCCGCGCTGGTCGAGGAAGTGAACCAGGCAGCCCAGTTGCCCTACACCCGTATTGTCGAAGCTATGGACCTGTAACTGCTTAACGGCCGGCAGAGAAAACCTGAAGGCGCATCGCTAAGCGATGCGCCTTCAGGTTTTTTTTGGAAAGAAAGCGGGTCACTTTTTTGCGGAGATGTGGGGATATGGTTTAGAATGTCCCTATATCCTTCGCCGGAGGTAGATATGGTTTCCCGCTTATCTTTCATCCAACCACCTGACAGCCTGAAAAGGCCGGCGCTTTTACTGGCCACCCTGCTGGCCAGCGCCGGGTTTTTATTTTCAACCCTGGGAGTAATCCAGGCCGCGCCTGGGGCGACAGAAGGGTGGGCAGCACCCAGAGCCGGCGGCCGGGGTCCGACGGCAGCGCCCCCGGCCGCTCAGGGCGGCCCGCAACTACCGGCAATTGCCCTGACCAAGACGGTGGGGCTGGACCCGGCCCAGTGCGCCGCGACGGATAGCGTGACCGTTCCGGCCGGCGGCGGGGGGACGATGGTCACTTACTGCTACACGGTGGCCAACAGCGGCAACGTCACCTTTACCGTCCACGACCTGGTGGACGACCCGCTGGGCGTTCTGCAGTCCGGGACGTCGTTGGTCCTGGCCCCGGGGGACAGCGCCTTTGTCACGGCGACGACCAACATTACCCAGACGACGATCAACACTGGGACGTGGACGGCCGGCACAGGCGGCGGCGTCATTGCTGACCCGGCCGGAGATACTTTCGGCCAACTGGCTTTGCAGCACGACGTGATTACCTTTTCGGCCGGGCGGCTTGACAGCGTGCTGGTATTCCAGTTGGTCTTCAGCGGGACGATCAGCCCGGCCGATAGCGGCCTGCCCAACGCCCTGGTTGGGGCGATTGATATAGACGCAGACCAAAACTCGGGCACTGGCGGTCTGGGCGTCGCCGATACGTTTTGTCCCAACCCACCCGGTCTGGGGATCGAATACGGGGTAGATATGTTCAGCTATAACTCGGGGACAGGCACCATGCCGATTGTTGACCAGAATGGCACCCCGGTAGGCAACGCCAATGCCACCTTCCAGCCCAATGCCGTCACGATTTTCGTGCCCTTGAGCCTGATTGGGGGAGATGAGGGCTTTGTAGATACGGCCGCCGTCGCCGGGACGGTGGACGAACCGACCGACTGCGCGCCGGACGGCCAATCGCTGGCCAGCAGTGTGGCAGTCTCGGCCAGCGATACGGCTACGGTCACGCAGGACGCGCCGACGGACGTGAATTTGACCTCGCTGGTGGCCGACAATCCTCCGACCCTGCTCCCGGCCTGGTTGGGCGGCCTGCTGCTCCTGGGCAGTCTGGGCCTGGCCGGCTTACGGAAGGTCAAGCGATAAGCAGGTAAAGATTTGACGCAAAGACGCAGACTTTGGCCTGCCAAAGTTCACGCAAAGGTTTGGTGGATAGGTTGGTTGTTGTTGCCGTTCCTGATGGCTTGCGCCGAGGAGCCAACGGCAACGCCTTCGCCGCCAGTGACCCAGACTATAACGGCGGCCGCCGTAACCCCGTCGCCGTCTTCGGCCCTGGCCACAGCAGCCATAGCCAGCCCATTGCCGGCCTCGCCCCAGGCCACGGCCGCGGCAACCAGCCCGCCGGCCTCGCCTGCGGAGTGGGAAGAGCGGGCGGCGATGCCCACGGCCCGATCGGAAATGCCAGCCGTTGTCCTGGACGGGCTGATTTACGTGCCCGGCGGCCTGGGTGGGGAGCAGATAGTGGAGGCTTACGACCCGGCGGCCGACGCCTGGACGGCGCTGGCCGGCCTGCCGGGAGACCGCCACCACCTGATGGCTGTGGCCTATGACGGCCGGCTGTACGTCTTTGGCGGGGCCCAGGGCGCGGAATGGCAACCGGCTAACACAGCCTGGGTCTATGACCCGGCGACTGATGCCTGGAGCGAACTGGCGCCGATTCCGGAGCCACGTCTGGCCGGGGCGGCCGTGGCCCTGGGCGACGCTCTCTACGTGATTGGCGGGGTGGGGGGTACGGCCGCCCTATTGCGCTATGACCCGACCGCCGACGCCTGGAGCACGCTGGCCTCATTGGCCGAGCCGCGCGAACATACGGCTGCTGTGGTCCTGGACGGCCGGATCTATGCGTTGGGCGGCCGCTGGCAGGGGCAGGGCGAGCTGTCCTCAGTGGAGATTTATGACCCCCAGAGCGACGCCTGGACGGCCGGCCCGCCGCTGAACGTACCCCGGGCCGGGTTTGGCGCGGCGGTCCTGGGCGGCCAGATTTACGCCCTGGGCGGCGAGGTGATCTTTACCGGCCAGACGACGTTGGACAGCGTTGAGATTTTTGACCCGGCCACCGAAGCGTGGTCGTTCGGCCCGCCGCTGCTGGTTCCGTTGCACGGGGTGCCGGCCGTGGGCGCGGACGGCGCGCTGTACGTTCTGGGTGGCTCGGACCAGGCTGGGGCGGCCGTTAACCGCGGCCGGGTATTGGTCCTGGCAATTGAACGGTAAGGGCACGACGTATCGTGCCCCTACCTCAGGTGTAGGGTATGGACAGGTGGTATGGCGGTATTGAGGTGGGGGGGACAAAGGTCGTCTGCGCCGTCGGCCGCGGGCCGGCCGAGGTCCGCGACGAGGTCCGCTTTCCGACGACGACGCCGGAGGAAACGATTGGGCGAGCGATTGCTTTTTTCCAGGTGCAGCAGGCGGCCGGAGTCGCCCTGGCAGCGGTGGGTATCGGCTCGTTTGGCCCGGTGGACCTGGACTCCGGCTCGCCCACCTGGGGCACTATTACGGCTACGCCCAAGCCGCAGTGGTCGAACGCCGACCTCGCCGGCCGTATCGGCCGGGCACTGGGCGTGCCAGCCGGTTTTGACACGGACGTGAACGCGGCCGCGCTGGGTGAATGGCGCTGGGGGGCGGCCCAGGGGCTGGATAACTTTATTTACCTGACTATTGGCACGGGTATCGGCGGGGGTGGCATGGCCAGCGGCCGGCTGGTGCATGGGCTGGTCCACCCGGAAATGGGCCACATTCGCCTGCCTCATGACCACGCCGCCGACCCTTATCCCGGCCGTTGCCCCTTTCACGGCGATTGCCTGGAGGGGTTGGCTTCCGGGCCGGCGATGGAAGCGCGCTGGGGGCAGCCGGCCGAGACGCTGCCGGCCGACCACCCGGCCTGGGAGCTTGAGGCGCACTACCTGGCCCTGGCCCTAGTGAACTTTATCTGCATCCTCTCGCCGCAGCAGATTATTCTGGGCGGAGGGGTGATGAACCAGCCACAGTTGTTCCCGCTGGTGCGGCACAAAGTCCTCGCCCTACTCAACAATTACATCCAGGCACCGGCTATCCTGGAGGAAATAGACCGTTACGTCGTTCCACCGGGGCTGGGAAACCGGGCCGGCGTCCTGGGGGCCATCGCGCTGGCCCAGGATATTGCCCCTGACAAACCTCCCGGAGGGTTCGACCCTCCGGGAGGTTATCTGTAATGGCTAAATTGCTGGCCCTGCTGCACTTTTCCCGGCCGCACACGATTGTGGCCACCGGCCTGCAGGTGACCGGCCTGTTTATCCTGGCCGGCGGCCGCGGCGTGTCTGGCTGGGCGGCCTGGTTGCTGGCGCTGGCCAGTTGCCTTGCGGCCAACGTATACATTGTCGGGTTGAACCAACTGGCCGACGTGGCCATTGACCGGGTGAATAAGCCGTATCTGCCGCTGGCCTCGGGGGCGTTTTCGATGCGCCAGGGCAGGGCGATTGTGCTGGTAGCGGGGCTGTTGGCCGTTGGACTGGCCGCCAGCCAGGGCAGCTATCTACTGCTGACGGTAAGCCTCTCGATGGTTATCGGGACTATTTACTCGCTGCCGCCGCTCCATTTGAAGAGCCGGCCGCTGTGGGCGGCGTTGAGTATTGCTTTTGTGCGGGGGGTAGTAGCTAACGTCGGGCTGTCTTTACACTTTCACCAGGCGTTCCAGCCGGCGGCCGGCATTCCCTGGCTGTTGCTGGCTGGCCTGGCCGTTTTCTTTTTCGGCTTTGGGCTGGTGATTGCCCTGTACAAGGATATTCCTGACCTGCGAGGTGACCGGCAGTTTGGCATCCACACTTTTACGGTGCGGCTGGGGCCGGCGCGGGTGTTCCAGGGCGGCCGCTGGCTGCTGACCGGTTTTTACCTAGCGCCCATTGGGGCGGGCGTGTTTCAACTCCCCCGGCCAGACGGGGCGGTCTTGCTGGTAAGCCATCTGTTGATCGTCGCTCTCTTCTGGGGCCTCAGCCGCTCGGTAGACCCGGCCAAGCCGGCGGCGATTACCCGCTTCTACCTCTTTCTGTGGGGCCTCTTTTACGTGGAGTATATCCTCCTGAGCTTGTGGAAGATCGGGCGCTAACCGTAGAACAATTTTGCAAAATTGTTCTACTTCTTTAAAAGCTGGGCGACGGACGCTTCCAGCAAGGCGCGGAGGGCAGGAGCAGCAACATCTTTGACGTCCGTTAACTTGGCGTGCCGGGCCCGTTTGCCCGTACCGGCCAGTAGCCCGGCCGGGTCGAGCAATTCAGTCCCGCGCGGAAAGCCCAGGTTGACGGCCGATTTCAGGGGCATAATGACGCAGATGGTGTCCTTATAGGTGGCGGCAAAACCGTAGCCCAGGAGTCTGGCGGGCATATCAATTTGCTCCGCTGCATTCGGTGCAACGCTGAAGACAAGCTCTCGAAGTTCGAGGGCGATGGCCTGGACTTGAGGCGTGTACCCGGCCAGGAACGCTTGAATCTCTGCTTCAGTTTTACGATTTTGAGTCATTATTTCTCCAATTATCTAACAAGGATTTGTGAATTACTGTCTACAACATGATATATTACCACCAAAATTCTTTGCGCCTTCGCGCCTTTGCGTCTAAATCTTTTTCATGGAGAACGTATGCCTCGTATTGCCAATCGCCTGGACAATTTCACCGAATCCGTCATTCGCGAGATGACGCGGGTGGCCAACGAGCATGGCGCCATTAACCTGTCCCAGGGATTCCCCGACTTTTCGCCGCCGGCCGAGCTGGTTGCTGCCGCCCAGGAGGCGCTGGCAGAGGACACCCACCAGTATGCCATTACCTGGGGCGCGCCGGCCTTTCGCCGGGCGCTGGCCCGCAAGCAGAGCCGCTTTATGGGCCTGGAGATTGACCCGGACGCCCACATCGTCGTTACCTGCGGCAGCACCGAGGCGATGATGGCGGCGATGATGACGGCCTGCAACCCGGGCGACAAGGTCATTGTCTTCTCGCCCTTTTACGAAAATTACACCGCTGATACGATCTTGTCGGGCGCAGAACCGATTTACGTGGCCCTCCGGCCGCCGGATTTTACCTTTGACCCCGACGAGCTGCGCCGGGCTTTTGCTCAGCGGCCGAAAGCGCTGGTATTGTGTAACCCGGCCAACCCCACCGGCCGGGTCTTCAGCCGCCAGGAATTGCAGTTGATTGCCGATCTGGCCCAGGAATATGACGCCTTTGTCATTACTGACGAGGTCTACGAGCACATCGTCTACCCGCCGCACCGGCACACCTACATTGCCAGCCTGCCGGGCATGTTCGAGCGGACGATTTCCTGCAGCTCGCTGTCCAAGACGTACGCCATTACCGGCTGGCGGCTGGGCTACGTCATTGCCTCGGCGGCCGTCATTGCCGGAGCGCGCAAGGTCCACGACTTTTTGACGGTGGGGGCGGCTCACCCGTTGCAGATAGCGGCCGTCACCGCCCTGGGCTTTCCCGATAGCTACTACGACCAACTGGCGGCCGACTACGCCCGCCGCCGCGACGTGTTCCTGGAATATCTGGACGAGGCCGGCCTGACCTACACCCGGCCGCAGGGAGCCTATTACGTCATGGTAGACATTTCCGGCTTTGGCGCTGAAGACGATACCGCCTTTTGCCACTGGCTGGCGCGGGAGATTGGCGTGGCGGCCGTGCCCGGTTCCAGCTTCTTCCGCGAGCCGGTCAACCACCTCATCCGCTTCCACTTTGCCAAACGGGAAGAGACCCTACGGGCGGCCGGGGAGCGGTTGTCGCGGTTGAAGGAGATGGTTTGAGGTTGGTGGAGATTGGAGATTAGAGATTAGAGATTGGTTATTGGGGTGTTTTTGCGGCCGCCTGTAATTGCTCGGTGATCCAGGCGGTACCTTGAGGGGAGAAGGCTGAGGGTGGGGGTGGTTCCTGGTAGTTCAGCAGGTATTCGTAGCCGACCAGCTCGAAGCAGGCGTTGACAGCCGTTTGCAAGTCCAGGGAAACGTCCTCGTCCGGCGGCAATAAAGGAATAGGGACAATCAGCAGTTCTTCGCGTAGCGAAATAGCCCAAACCTCGGTCTTCGGGCGGCGGTCAAAAAGGACGCGCTGCTCCAGCGGCAGGTCCAGCACGCCCAGCGCCGGCCGGTCAAGTACGTAGCGCTTCGCCAACAAAGCCACGTACTTCGGCCGCAACCTGGGCATGAGTTGGGCCCGGACGGCGTTGATCAGCGTGTCGTGGAACTCCTGCCACAACTCCCCTTCGAGATAGGGATCCATGCCGGGAAATGGAGATGCCATACTTAATACACCGTTAAGTAAATAATTTAAACTTACTGCAGCTCAAGAACTTAAAAAGACTTGCTTAACGCTGTACTTAATTCCTTGCTCACCCATTTACCATTTCCCGGCATTATGGCACGATTGGTGATTGGGCCGCCCAATCACCAATAACCAATAACCACCTCAAACTCTGGTCCCCAGCGTTCCCTTCAAAAACAGCTTCACCGTCTGGATCGGCACGGCCAGACCGACATCCGGACCGGCGATCATGGTGTTGATACCCACCAGCCGGCCGCTGCTGTCCAGCATGGGGCCGCCGGAATGGCCCGGCCGGAGGTGGAGGCCGACCTGGATCAGCTCGCCGTGGAAGCGCAGGCCCTCCATCGGCCGGCCGACGTCTATGACCATCCCGGCCGTGGTCGCTCCGGTCACCCCCCAAGGGTGGCCCAGGGCAATGACCCACTGCCCCGGCCGGAGCTGCCGGCCGTTGCCCATCTCGATAGTCGGCAGGTCGGCGGCGTCCACCGAGACGGCGGCTAGGTCGTATTGTTCGTCAAAGGCCAGTAGCCGGCCGGGCAGCTTCCGGCCGTCCCACAGGGTCACCTGGGGCGAGTGGCGCTGGACAACGTGAGCGTTGGTGACGATCAGGCCATCCGAGTGTAGAATGGTGCCCGCGCCTGCGCCCATCCGGCCGTTGTGAACCTGGACCAAGCTGCGCCGCGCCTTTTCCACCACGGCCGCCAGTTCGTCGTTCAGTTGTTGGAGTAGGGAGATAGACATAGTTTCCCTTTGGGGGTGTCAAGTGTCAGGTGTCAGGTGCGATAGATTACTTGACACTTGACACTTGACACCTGACACTTTTTCTTTTACTTTCGCTCCCCCACAGTCACATTCACCGTCTGGGTCTGGCCGCCACGGACGATCTGGACGGGGACTTTAGCCCCCACCCGGTCGCCGGCCAGGAGGGCCAGCAGGTCGTCGTGGTGGCGGACGGCGGCGCCGTCCAGGGCGGTGATCGTGTCGCCCAGGACCAAGCCGCTCTTGTCGGCCGGGCTATCCGGCTCGACGTTGACGATGAGCAGCCCTGTTTCCTGGTTGGTCGCCTGGGCCACGGCCGCCGGCAGGCGGACGGTCTGGGTGCTGACGCCCAGGTAGCCCCGGCGCACCCGGCCGTGGGCCAGCAGCGTTTCGACGACCTTTTCCAGGGTGGCGGCCGGAATAGAGACGCTGACGCCCTGGACCAGGGCTGAGCTGTTCAGGCCCAGCACCTGCCCGGCGACGTCTACCAGCGGCCCGCCGGAGAAGCCGGGGTACATGACCACGTCCGTTTGCAGGTAGCGGTCAATCTGGCCGCCGGCCGAGGTGCGCCAGCTCTCGCCCAGGGCACTGACGATGCCCAGGGTGGCCTGGACAGTCCGGCCGGGCCGGCCCAGGGCCAGAACCAGGTGGCCAACTTGCAGTTGGTCGCTGCGTCCGGCCGGGGCCAGGCCGCTGGCTTCGGCCCTTAGCACGGCCAGGTCGGTGCTGGGGTCGCGGCCGGCGACGCTGGCCTTGACGCTCTGGCCGTTGGCCAGGCCGATGGTGATGCCTTCGTCCTGGCGCAGGACGTGGCTGGCGGTGACGATGGCGCCATCGGCCGACCAGACGATGCCGCTGGCCGGCAAACGCCGCCGCCCCTCGACCCGGACCACGGCCGCCCCGGCCGTTTCGACGGTCTTGGCTAAAGCTTCCGATAAATTAGCGAGTACGTTGGCCATTCTAACCTCCAAAAGTAGTGATGAGTAACGAGCAATGAGCAATGAGTTTGTTCGTTTAGGGGTTAGTTTAATGGGTGAGAAGGGTTGGGCGCATCGGCCGTTTGAGGGGGTGGGACCTGGAAAAATGGATAGGTTGGCTCAAAAATCTAAAATCCAAAATCCCCTAATCCCCCAATCCCCGCCTCTACAGCAATATCAGCCCCAACCGGGTGGCGCGGACGACGGCTTCTGTGCGACTTTGGGCGCCCAGCTTGCTCATGATGGCGTTGACGTGAAACTTGACGGTGTGTTCGCTGATTTCTAGCCGCCGGGCGATGGCTTTGTTGGCCAGCCCTTCGGCCAGGAGTTGCAACACTTCCCGTTCGCGCGGCGTCAGCGCTTCGGCCGGGGCCATTTCTTCTCCCTGGCCGGCCGGGGCCAGGCGGCCGGCCAGGCCGGGTTCGAGGACGGCCAGCCCCTGAGCCACGGCCGTGGCCGTCGCCAGGAGCTTTTCGGCCGTCACCTGGCGCAGCAGCAGCCCCCGCGCTCCCGCCAGCCAGGCGGCCGCCGCCTGTTCTTCGTTGGGCAGCAGGGCCACGATCCCCAGCCCACCGTCCTCAGCAATCTCGGCCAGTAGGGCCAGGTTTTCCTCAGCCTCCCAGCCCAGGTCCCAGAGAATGACGTCCGGCCGGTACACATCTATACCCGCCGGCAGATCGGGGGTGCTCTCGACGCGGCCGACCACTTCGTAACCAGGCTGGTCGGCCAGCAGCGTGGCCAGGCCGGCCCGGCTCAACGGGTCGGCGGCGACGACGAGCAGGCGGAGATCACTCATGTATGTAAACGCGTGGCACACGGGTGTTGATGTTGGTCAACACCTCGTAGGGGATGGTCCCGGCCCATTCGGCCAGGTCGTCGCAGGTAATGGCCTGGTCGCCTGACTCGCCGATGAGAATGACCTCGTCGCCGTTGTAAGCCGAGTCCCATTCAATGTTAACCATCATCTGGTCCATGCAGACCCGGCCGACGACCGGGTACTTTTTACCACGAATGATGACCAGCGCCTCGTTGGACAGGCTGCGGAAATAGCCGTCGCCGTAGCCAACAGGGATGGTAACCACCCGCACCTGGTGGTCGCTTTGCCAGGTGGACCCGTAGCTGACCGGGTGGCCGGGCTGGACGACCTTGAAGTAGACGACGCGGGACTTCCAACTGAGGGCCGGCCGGACGGCGATGGTGCGGGCCACTTCGGCCGAAGGGTAGACGCCATAGAGAAGAATGCCAACCCGGACCAGGTCAAAGTAACTCTCCGGCAATTGCAGGATGGCCCCGGAGTTGGCCATGTGGCAGATGGGCCTGGGCAGGCCATATTGGGCGTATTGCTCCAGGACTTCCTGGAAGCGGGCCAACTGCACCCGAGCCGAGGTCAGGTCGGCGTCGTCGCTATTAGCAAAGTGGGAGTAAATGCCTTCCACCTGGCAATGGTCGCAGCGGGCGGCCGCTTCCAGCAGGCCGGCGGCGCTATAGTAATGGACGCCAATGCGCTCCATGCCGGTATCAATTTTTAAGTGGACTCTGGCGGTGGTTCCCATAGCCCGGGCGGCGCCGTCGGTCTGGGCCAGCTTCTCAATAGACGAGGCGGTGAGAGTCAGGTCATATTCCAGGAAGAGGGGGACCTGGTTGCCCAGGATGCCACCCAGGACGAGAATAGGTGTTGCCACGCCAGCTTCGCGTAGTAATATACCCTCTTCCAGGAAAGCGACGCCCAGGTAAGGAGTACCCAGGCTGGCCAGGTGGCGGGCGACCTCGACCAGGCCGTGGCCGTAGGCGTTGGCCTTAAGGGTAGGCATAACCGCCGTCGGGGCCACCGCCTGTTGAATAGCCCGGTAATTCTCCGCCAGGCGGTCCAGGTTGATCTCTACCTGCGTCGGCCGGACAACGTCGTCGCGAACGGTGATGGTGGGCTCATTGATGGGCATATGACAATTGTACAGCGGATGGGGGAGACGAAGATAGATTTTTTGTAAACGTTCGGGAACTCTTCCCTTCACTGCTGCCTCCAGCGCTCTCAACCAACCTCTATCTATAGTTATATCTGGCTTGTGTACCAGGATATATGGTTGCCTGGCAGGCTTGGGGATAGCATAGCGCCCAGATATAGCAAATTTCCGAAACCTGCGCTGTCTGGGCCAACGTCTCTCTCCCCTATGCCATTGTCAATCAGAGGAGGTGGATTTGACATGACGTTAATAAGCAAAAGCGATTTGCAGGAACTTCTGGAGAAACCCCAAGAACATTGTGTTTCTATCTTCATACCCACCCACCGGGCCGGACCAGAGATACAGGAAAACCGCATCCGGCTCAAGAATCAACTGAAAGAGGCCAGGAAACAGCTCCTTGTCGCCAAACCAGAGCTACGCCAGCCGGAGATAGATGACCTTCTGGAACCGGCCGAGGAGTTGCTACTCGACGAGCACTTTTGGGAACGGCAAAGCGATGGTCTGGCTCTTTTCCTGACAGAGGATTTCTCCCGGATTGACCAATTGCCGCTTCACTTTGACGAGTTGGTCGTCGCCGGCCGGCAATTTCATCTAAAGCCCCTCTTAC
>JAKEFB010000149.1 GCA_022616275.1 Chloroflexota bacterium | reverse complement strand
GCCCGCGGCTTCAATCCCCTCTTTGAATGCTGGCGCCACTTGGGCTTTGTCTTCGACCATGCCGCTCCCTGACCACTTCTGACACAATTCTGAACTGTTACCACGAAAATTGGGCTTGCGCTTAATTTGATTTGTGGTACAGTACCTATGGCTCCCCCCCAGAGATGTCCCGGTAGCCGCCCGGCTACCGGGCATCTCATTTTTTAGGGCCAGTGACGTTCCCCCCTCAATTAACGGCTTCACGAATATGGTTCACGTGCCGCACTTCGTGGTCGGCAATAAGGTGTAAGATTTCCTCAATGCTGAGGATCCGCAGACTGCCGTGCCGTCCCTTCTTGGCCAAGTCTTCGTCGGTTAAGGTGTCTATTACCTCCCACAAACGTTCCCGGTTTTGAGCCATTTCGGCAAATAGCATATCCGGCGTTTTGTCCTGCATCTTGCTCACCACGCGAGCGTTCCAACGTGCCAGGTCAAAGTCCGGGGAGGAGCCTTCGCCGCCGTCGCGGATGACCTCAATCAGGCGGGTCATGCTTTGCTCGGCGTTTGTCACGTGGCGCAGCAGGTCGGCCGCCCGCCATTCGGCCTCCTCGGAATAAACGACGGTGTTCCACTGGGTTTCGCTCAATCCCTGTAAAGAGGAGAGCGTTTCCTGGCGGCTTTGGGCCAGTTTTTGACGGATCGTTGCCTGGCGATCGGTGAGCATGGGGGTCTTCCTTTGGTTCGTATCAAGTATCAGGTGTCAAGTGTCAGGTGGGTAAGGGACAAGGGCAAGATGTGGGGCACCTCCGCGTCTCCGCTTCCTTGTGTCCATCTGATTTATTTGCGTTCATCGGCCTGGAAGTGCAGGCCGGCTGGGCCGGCGTCTATGGCAATTTGTGCTTGCGGCCGGGCGCCCTGGCCAAGCAGGAAATCAGCCAGAGGCTCGCGCAGGTGGCGAGCAATGATGCGACGCAGCGGCCGGGCGCCGAATTCTGGCTGGTCATTCTGGGCCAGCAGCCATTTCTTAGCTTCTGGCGTAACGGTCAACTGCATACCCTGTTGTCCGGCCAGCTTGATTTCCTTTTTCAGCATCAGCTCCAGAATATCGGCCAGTTGCTCTGGCGTGAGCTGGTGGAAGAGGATGATGTCATCCAGACGGTTGAGAAATTCCGGCCGGAAAAAGTGGCGGACCTCGGCCATGACCAGTTCGCGTTGTTGTTCGCCAATGACGGGGGTGAGCATGTGGTGGGCTCCCAGGTTGCTGGTCATGATGATGACCGTTTCGCTAAAGGTCGTCAGCCGGCCCTGGCCGTCGGTCAGGCGGCCCTCCTCCATCACCTGGAGAAGAACGTCCAGGACGCGCGGGTGGGCCTTTTCCACCTCGTCAAATAGCACCACGGTATAGGGCTTTTCCCGGACAAAATCGGTGAGCTGGCCGCCCCCCTCAAAGCCGACGTAGCCGGGCGGCGCGCCAATCAGGCGGTTGACGCTGGCCTCCTCCTGGTACTCGCTCATATCCAGGGTGAGCATGGCCTCCTCTGAACCGAACATGAATTCGGCCAGGGCTTTGGCCAGCTCGCTTTTGCCCACGCCGCTTGGACCCAGGAAGAGGAAGGAGCCAATCGGCCGTTTGGGGTCGCGCAGTCCCACCCGAGCGGTCTTGACCGCCCGGCTGACGGCCATAATCGCCTCCTCCTGGCCAATAATCCGTTCGTGCAGGTGCTCGACCATATTGGCGTAACGGCCTTTCTCGTCCTGGCTGAGCTTGCTGATAGGAATACGAGTCATCTGGCTGGCAGCGGCCATTATGTCCTCGCTGTCCAGCCGCTGGTCCGATTCCAGGCGAGGCAGATCAGTCACGTGCCCTTGGTCGGCCACGCGGACCATGGCGCAGGCCCGGTCCACCAGTTGCACGGCCGCGGCCGGCAGGGCAATGGTCTTAATGTATTGGCCGGCCAGAGTAGCG
Organism: Chloroflexota bacterium; assembly: GCA_022616275.1. Classification (GTDB taxonomy): domain Bacteria; phylum Chloroflexota; class Anaerolineae; order Promineifilales; family Promineifilaceae. The sequence continues at coordinate 52,743 of JAKEFB010000149.1, read as the reverse complement.
GCCGTTTGTAGGGCCTCGGCGGCCACGTTGATTTCGTACTCTCGCTCCAGCCGCTGCTTGTGGAAACCCAGGATGGCCACTGTCTCTTCTTTTGTCGCCGGGGGCACGTCCAGGCGATGGGTCTGCTGGCGGATGAGGCGCTCCTTGCTCAACAGTTCGTAGGCGGCCGGCGTAGCCGTGCCAATGATCACCTGTTCCTCGCCCAGGAGAGCCTTGTGCAACTCCCGGTTGACCTGCTCCGGGAATTGGGCGCGCAGCCGGTCGCCAAAGAAGCGCTCAATGCTGGGGACAAAAAGGATGCCGCTATTGGCCCGGCGCAGGCCGGCGCGCATGGCCACCAGCGCGTTTTCGAGCAGGGCTGTTTCGTTGAGGACGACAAAAGAGCGCAGCGCCGGCCCTTTACCCTCGGCCAGCAGTTGGGCCAGGCTATAGCCCAGGGTCCGCTTGCCGGCCCCTTCCGGGCCGACGAAGATCACGTGCCGCCGTTGGGCCAGGGCCAGAAGTTGCAACAATTCCCGCAACAACTCCTCTCGCTGGTAAACGGGCTGGGCCTGGCCGTCTTTGGCCTCCTGGATGACGTCGTGAATCAGGAGCTGGCTGCTCTCGGCCACATCGCTTAAGAGGGCGGTGACGGCCGCCGCTGTGACGCCAAGGCGCTGCAACAAGCCGTAGGTAGTCACGTTGGGTTGAGCCATAGCCGCCAGGGCGTGGCCGCTGTGGACCTTCATTTCCTCACGGGCCTGGGCGATGGTCAACCCTTCGTCCAATACAACCAGCATTTCTTCCGCCAGGGCCACGTTCTGGCCAAAATCGTCGGTGAAGGTAAAGTGGGCATCCTGGCCGGGCGTGTGGCCGGCCATCATCTCCACCCGGCGGGAAAAATCGTGCCAGTCAAAGCCACGTTGTTTGGCCAGTTGCTGCAAGATGTGGTAAGCGGCCGACTCTGTATCGTCCAGGAAGGCGCGCAGCAACAACTGCGGCGTTAACAGCTTGAGCTTGTACTCTTTCATGCGGCCGGCAGCCGCCGTCATCAGGCGGGACAACTCGGCGCTGGGGATCTCTGGTTTCAGTGAGCCCATCTTTTATGGTCCAGAAATAAGGTTACAGTTTAGACGACGGACGATAGACGGCAGACGGCAATACAACGTCTATTGCCAGTCGTTCACCAGCTATGGTACATCGGGCTAGGCAGATTTGCCAGGAATGCCAGGCTTGTGCCAGCACAGGGGAGTCCGGTACAATAACGGGCGCAGTGAGCGAGCTAGCTATGGAAGAACCAGGGTTGGATGCCGGCCGGGCAGCGGAGGTGGGACAGCCGGCGCCGGAGTTTTCTCTCTCTTCTATTCAGGGAGAAACGGTCTCGTTGGCCGATTATGGCGGCCGGCAAAACGTGATCCTCTGGTTCTCCCGTGGCTTTACCTGCAACTTTTGCCGGGGCCACATGGAGCGCATTGCCGGCGGCTATGAGACGCTGCAATCCAACGGGGTAGAGGTGATCCAGGTAGCCCCCAACCTGTCGGAAACAGCGCAAAATTATTTTCGCAACCGGATGCCGCGCCACCCATTCATTTGTGACCCGGACAAACGGCTTTACGCCGTGTATGGCCTGGGCGACCGGGGCGCCCTGGAAGCTACCCGCAATACGTTTGTTAGCTTTTCCACGGCCTTTATGACTGGGGTAGGAGTAGAGACAGTGCGGGCTTCCTGGGTTGACGTGATGAACCGCAACTTTATTCGCCGCCTGCACCACCACGCCCTGACGGCCGTGGAGCAGGGCGTCTTTATCATTGACCGGCAGCGTATCGTTCGTTACCGCTCAGTTCTTGGAGCGGTTGAACCAATTCCCACAGCAGATGATTTACTCGCTTTAACGGTGGTTTTGTGTCCATGAAGCTGAATGAGCGACTGCTACACCTGGCCGAAACCCTGGTGGGGTTGTTGGCGTCGCCGATCCCCAGCGACCAGTTCCAGGTCCTGGCCGACCGGATTACCGAGATTATCCCCTGCGACTACCTGGCTATTTGCCTGGTGATGCCGCAGGGTGATGGTTACGTGGTCCATTCGTTGTATGGCCTGGCGGGTGGGGCCATCCCGGCGCGCCCCTTCTCTCTGGGCGCGGGACTGGCCGGCCAGGCGATGGCCAATCAAGAAACGATCCTGACGGCCGACCTGGCCAGGGACCCGCGCGGCCTGCCGGATCTGGAGGGGATTTGCGGCCGGCTGGGGCTCCAGGCGGCGCTGGCGGCGCCCTTGCATCAGGAAGAGAAGGCGTTGGGAGCGTTATTCCTGGCCGCCAAGCCGCCGATCATTTACGGTCCGGAAGAGGCACGCCTGGCCGCTATGCTGGCGGCAGGGCTGTCCGGGGCGCTGGCCAACTCCCGTGTTTACCAGATGCTGGCCGACGATCGTAGCACGCTGGAAGCGGTGCTGCGCAGCACCCGGGACGGCGTGCTGATGGTTAACCCCCAAGGGCAGGTGTTGATGGCCAATCCGGCCGTGCGGGATATGCTGGGTCTGCAGGAAGCTGACCTGATTGGCCAGACGCTGCCAAGCGTCGTAGACAATGAGGCGTTGACTCGCCTGTTTAGCAGTCGCCAGCCAGGAATGGTGGAAGTGCCGTTGCGGGATGGCCGCATCACCCAGGCCAACCTGGCGCCTATCAACACATCCTATGGAGAGCGGGTGGGCTGGGCGGCCGTGTTGCGGGACATCACCGTTTTGAAGCACCTGGAGGAGATGAAGAGCGATTTTGTCAACACGGTGTCCCACGACTTGAAGAATCCGATCAGCTCGATCCTGCTGGCGGCCGACCTGCTGTCACGGTCGGGAAAGTTGAGCCAGGAGCAAGAAAAGGTGCGCCGGCGGCTGGTGGAAACGGCCGAGTATATGGGTGAACTGGTCAACGATTTGTTGGACCTGGGTCGGATTGAGGCGGGCCTGGATCTGGGGCCGGCTCCAGTGGACCTGGCGGCCCTGGCTTTCGAGGTTCGGGACGCACTGGAAGGGCAGATAGCGGCCAAAGGCCACCAGGTAACAGTCGTTGCACCAGACCAGGTGACCGTAACCGGCAACACAAGGCGGCTGAAGCAGGTGTTCCTGAACCTGTTGGGCAACGCCGTCAAATACACCCCGGCCGGCGGACGCATTACAGTGGCTCTTACTCTGTCTGGCGACGATGGTCCGGAGGGAATGCAAGGCCAGGTGGTTTTCGTTCGGGTGAGCGACAATGGCGCGGGCATTCCAGCAGCCGACCTGCCGCACATCTTTGACAAATTCTTTCGGGCGCGCAACGCTAGGGATCAGGGTATCAAAGGCACTGGCCTGGGGTTGGCCATCGCCCGGAGTATTGTCGAGGCCCACGACGGCCGGATTTGGGTGGAGAGCGAAGAAGGAAAAGGAAGTACGTTTGCCCTTTATCTGCCGCTTGGGGGAGCTTAGAAATGGGAGATTGATTCCAATCTCCCATCTCCAGTCTCAAATCTCCTTTTGTTTAATCTGCGGCAACGGCCGCTTTTTCCTTTTCCTTGTGTTCCTTGACCAGTTCTCGCTTCAGGACTTTACCGACGATGGTCTTGGGTAGCTCGTCGCGGAATTCGAGCAGGCGCGGGTATTTGTAAGCGGCAAGCTGGCCTTTGCTCCACTCGATGATTTCTGCCTCGGTGGTCGGGTCGCCGGTTTTTTTGACGATCCAGGCTTTCACAGTCTCGCCGCGCCGGGGATCGGGCACGCCGGCCACAGTGACCTCCTGGACTGCTGGATGCGTGGCCAGCACTTCTTCCACCTCGCGCGGGTAGATGTTGTAGCCACCGGCGATGATCATGTCCTTCTTGCGATCCTCAATGTAGAAATAGCCTTCCGCGTCCATCCGGGCAATGTCGCCGGTGTACAACCAGCCATCGCGCAGCGTATTGGTCGTTTCGGTGGGCATGTTCCAGTAGCCTTGCATCACGCTGGGACTCCTGATGATTAACTCGCCCAGCTCGCCGGCCGGCATCTCTTTGCCGCCGTCTTCCGGGTCTACAATCCTGGACTCGACGCCGGGTAGCGGCAGGCCAATGGAACCAGGCCGGTTTTCGCCGTAAATGGGGTTGGCGTGAGTGGCCACGTGAGCCTCGGTCAGGCCATAGGCCTCGACCAGCTTGCCGCCGGTCAATTGCTCGAAGCGTTGCTTGGTTTCCAGCAGCAGAGGGGCCGACCCGGACAGGCAAACCCGAATCGAGCTGATGTCGTATTTGCCGGCGGCGATGTCGGGATTGTTGTTAATGGCCACGTACATAGCCGGAACGCCGGGAAAGATGGTCGGCCGGTATTTGTTGATGCTGCTCAACAAATCCTTCTGGTCGCGCGGGTTGACAATGAGGATCATGGTGCCGGCAATAGAGACTGTTAAATTCATAGCGGCAATCATGCCGTACGAGTGGAACAAGGGAATAGAGGTGAGCACTACCTCTTCGCCCACTTTGCAGTCGGTGAGCCAGGCCTGGGCGGCCTTGGTGTTGGCTACCAGGCCCCGGTGCAGGCCAATAGCGCCTTTCGACAGGCCGGTGGTGCCGCCGGTGTATTGCAGCAGGGCAATGTCGTCGCCGCTCACCGGGACGTTGGGCTTGGGCGCTTGTTTGCCGGCCGCCAGGAAGTCCTGGAAAGCCATGTCTCCCGGCTGGATGGTGACCCGGTGGCCTTCTTTCTTTTCCTTGGCCAGAGTGAACAGGACTTTCAAGTGGGGCGGCAAGAACTCCTTAACGTTGGTGACAATTATCCGCTTGACGTTGGTATGCCCATCTTTCTGGACTTTCTTGAGCTTATCGTAGTATAGGCTGAGGACAAAGGCCGTCTCGGCGCCGCAGTCGGCCAGTTGGTGTTCGAGTTCTCGCTCGGTATAGAGGGGGTTGGTCGCAATGACAATCCCGCCGGCTTTGAGGATGCCGTAGTAAATCATGACGAACTGGGGCGTGTTGGGCATGTAAACTACTGCCCGGTCGCCCTTTTTGAAGCCGTTGGCTGCCAGGCCGGCCGCTACTGCATCCGACAACTCGTTTAGTTCGCGGTAGGTGATCTTGCGCCCTTTGAAGACGATGGCTACATGATCCGGGTGGCTCCTGGCCGCTTCTTCCAGGAGCTGGTGGACGGGCATATCGGGGACCTCTACTGTTTCGGGAACACCTTTGTCATAGCTCTTCACCCAGGGCTTATCAGCGTAGGAAAGGCTCATACGATTTTCTCCTCACTATTCTGTTGGCTTTTCTCAGGTTTTTGCATATAGAGATTGGAGCCTGATAATTTGTTTTCTTCACCTGAGAGTATAACTTTGGCAGGGTAAAAGTGTCAATTCACTTTTACCCCTCAAACAACTTGGGGGATCATGCCGAGTTCTTTTAATTTCCTGACGCTCTCTTCCCAGCCAGGTGGTTGCATGTCCTGGAAAGCTTTAATCTCCTCCGCGACCGGGTAATCTACGGTGAAGTGTTCCACCGACCAGCCAGGGCCATCCTCCCAGCTTAAGACGGCGTACTTGGCTCGTGGGTCGCCATCGCCGGGCATGCTGACCGAACTCACGTTAACCAGCGTGATGCCTTGCCAGTGGCGGACGCCCGGTACGTGGAGGTGGCCAAAAGCCAGCACCCCGACAACCAGGTCGCCCAACAACTGCCGCAGTTCACTATCCGATTGGCGAACCTGGCCGTACAACTCCTTTTGCCGCGCTTCGGCCGGGAAGATAATCTGGTTCACGTCCTGGGGATTGGCGTGAACGATGAAGAGGTCATCCCTGGGGTTGGGCGTGGGGGAAATGCGGCGCTGAAAAGGCAAGCTCAACTCGTTGAACCAGGCCAGGTCGTCGGCGTCAAGCTGGCTGCCGGTCCAGGTGGAGATAGCCTGGACGTATTCCCAGCGGCGGCGCTGGACCTCCGTGGCGTTGGCCGGCAAGGGTGGGGGCACTTGTAGCCACTGGTCGGTATTGCCGGTGATGCTGGCAATATTCCGCTCCCGAATTAGCTCCAGGCAGGCGCGCGGCCGGGGGCCAAAAACGCACAGGTCGCCGGCAAAAATCACTTCGTCTATCCCCTCTTGCTGGCCGATGTGGGCCAACACAGCCTGGAGGGCGGTGAGGTTGCCGTGTACATCAGAAAAAATGGCAATGCGCATAGGTTGTCCTCCGTTGGTAGAGACGTTGCCTGGCAACGTCTCTACAGGAACGTCTCACCATTTTACCCCTGTTTAGAGTAGTCCGAAAGTGGGGTTGACCATACCTTGATTATCCGGTTGAATGCAATTACGCCGTCCAGGGGTAGCGTGCTGCTGAACGGCGAGCCAGTTTGGTAGCAGGGGCATTCGTCTTTGCCCACGATCAATCGTTTTAGCCCAAGACCAGGGTGCTATTGGTCACGGCCGGTGATGACCAGCGGCACTATTCCTGCCCTGCTGAAAACAATACCCTAATGGAGGATCCTCCGGTTGGAGGCGCCATACTTTTTCAGATGAGGTGACAGATGGATAACAAACGTGTTTTCTCTCTTTTCCTGGTGGTCGCTGCGCTATTGCTGGCTGGTTGCGGGGGCGGTCCCAGCCCCAGCAAACCGGACGTGAAGCCACCACAAGGTGGAGGTCCTCAGGGCGGCGGGCCGCCAGCAGGTGGCCCATCAGCAGGCGGCCCGCAGGTTGGTGGACCGCAAGCTGGCGGACCCCAGGGCAATGCTGTCGTTCCGGCCGGCGTTAGCGGACCAGGCAGCCTGGGCGGCGTCAGTCTGGGCGGACCGGGTGGCGGCGGCGGGGCCGGGCCGGCGGCCATTGGTGGCGCGGGTGGCATGGCCCAGGCCGGTTTTGGTGGCCGGGGCGGCCCTGGCGGCAGCGCGACCTTGAACGTGTCGCCGGCTATTGGCGTAAGCGGGGGTGGGCCGGTCGTGGGCGGCGGTCCGGGCGGCGCTGGGCTGCCAGGCGGTGTGGGTGCCGCCTTGCCCGGCGGCGGGGCCGGGTTGCCGGGCGGCCCGGCCGGCGTGAATACCCTCTTTGGCGGCGGCGCGGGTGCCCGTTTTACCACCCGGCCGGATGGGCAGACAGGGCTGGGCAATCTGGCGGGGCGGCTGCCGGCCGGGCTGACCTTTGGCGAGGGACAGTTCCAGCTTCCTCCGGCGACGACGCTGTTAGAGGATTTAGACCAGGCCGCGGCCGCCCAGGAAACGGCCCAGCAGGCTTTTGAGCAGGCCCAAGAGACCGGACAGGACGCGGCAACGCAGGCCCAGGCGGCCGCCCAGGACGCTTACGAGCAGTTGTGGCACGATTATTACGCCGCTGTGGACTATGCCGCTCAGGCTTACTACGACACGGTAACGGCGGCCATTGATTACGGGGCAGAGACGTTTGAGGCCTACTACGACGAAGCAGTCCAGAGTGCTTACGAGGTCGTTGATTACTATTACAACACCTATTACGACTGGACCGCTTACTGCGCTCTCTACCCGTGGGACTGTTACCAGTACACCTACGACGAGGCGACCGGCACGTATATGACCAACGAGACGGTTAACAACTATTATTACACCTACACCACCGGCCAGGCGGCGCCCGCGACGACTGAAGCCATGCCCACGACCCAGGCCCCTGCGCCAGCACCGGCCCAGGCGCCGGCGATCAGCCCGCCGGCCCCGTCCGAAGCGGCCTATGAAGCGATTGTTGTTTTTGCCAACGACCAGCTTGGGGCGACCGTGGAGCCGATGTACGCCGGCGAGGTAACGGAGGAGGTGCTGGCGCTGCTGCAAATGCTGCCCGTTTATGCCCAGAACGCCGCCTACACGGCCGTAAACGTTTCCACGGCCAGCTATTATGCCCTGCTGCAAGGGGGTGTGGCGGCCGTGTCGGTGGGGGAATGCGCCGAGGGTAGCACCTGCCAGTTGAGCAGTGACATCCCGGCCGAGTTGAGCAACGCTTCCCTGGGTGTTTACGCCCTGCAGACGGCCGAAGCGCTGCCCGCTACGGCCGCCGAGGCCCTGGAGCTACTGACACTGGTGTATCCCCGTCTCACCGGCCTGGACTTTACCCAGGTCACCAGCACTGACGTGACCATCCCAGGCTATGCTTTCACCGCCACCACGACCAGCGCGGCGTTGATCAACGGCCAGCCGGGTTTTGTTACGAAGGTGGTTTTCGCCGGTGTAGCCTCTGTAGACGGCCGGACGGTGGTCTACGCTACCGTGGGCCTGGGCGAAACGTACGCCAGCCTGACCAACCCATTGACGCCATAATAGCGGTTGGGGGATGGCGCTTGCCGGCAGGCGCCATCCCCAACCCTGACTCAACTCTGGGGTGACGAAGTCGGCCGGGATAGTTACAATGTGAGCCTGATGGACGGCTTCATCACCCGGCTGAAACGATCTCCCTGGTTCCTGCCGGCGACCACGGCCACGTTGCTGTTGTGTTTAGGTCCTCTTTGTTTATTGGCCGGTTACCTGCTGGTGCAATGGTTTTTAGGGAGGCCGGCCGGCCAGGCCGGTACGGCGGGCACGGCCACCACTGCCGCTGCTGAGACAGAAACCCCGGCGCCTACGCCGGTAGTCACCAGTTGCGACCAGCCGGGTATGATGGCACTAACGACGGATCTGGCCAATTTGCCGCCGGCCGGGCCGGGCGCGCCAACCCCGCCCAGCCGCCCCATCCAGTCCATTGCCTTCCTGGATTTGCCCTTTCCCTACGACGGCGGGAACGAGAATTTCGGCGGTACGCTGGCGCAGTTTCGCCAGGCCAGCCAGCGCACCGGCGCCGGCGGCCGGATCAATAGCTTTTTTGACCACTTTTACCCGCTTTATCCGGCGCCTCAGGACCCGGCGGTGACCTTTGGCCGCGAGCCGGCCGAGACACCAGTCGCCCAAAACATCCTCCTCTACAACGGCGCGCTCAGCAGTGGCGACAATTACAGCGGCCACCCGGCCTACGACTTTTCCACCTTCGTCTACCGTCAGCCGACGACGCCGGTTTTGGCCGCGGCCGACGGCGTGGTCTACGACGTCGGCGAACATTCCTCGGGCGCACTCTTCATCAAAATCAGGCATACTGTCCCTGACACTGGCGATTTTTTAACCGTTTACTGGCACCTGCACCCCGATGAATTCTTTGCCGCCATGCAGGGGCGACTGGGCCAGCCGGTGACGGCCGGCACGCGCCTGGGCACGATGGGCAACACCGGCTGGAGCACCGGCCACCACCTGCACTTCGAGGTGCGCTTTGACGCCAACCGGGATGGATCGTTTTCGGCCGACGAAGTGGTTGACCCTTACGGTTTTATTCCCAGCGCCGGCCAGCCGGCCGACCCCTGGGCCCAGGTGGCCAGCTTCCTGGACGCGCGCGGCCAGTCATATAACCACGGGCCGAGCGTCAGCAATTACCTGTGGGTCCACCCCCTGGGAGTGGTAGCCGTCGTACCGGAGGAAAGCGGCCAGGCAGCCCCTGACCTGGGGGACGTAGGCGGCGAAGGGATGGCGCTCTGCGTTCCGGCCGGCTCGCTGCCGCCAGGGAGCAGCGTTTACTGGTCTTGGTCGCCGGACCCGGTCCCCACTGAGGAACTGGCCGGCACGGGCCAGGCTTGCGTCCTCTCGGTCTTTGACGCCCAGGGTGACCCGGTGGACCGCTTTGAACCGCCGCTGATGATTTCTTTGCCCCTGGACGAGGCGAACCTGGACGACGTGGAACGAAGCACGCTGGCTATTTATTTCCTGGCCACCGGGGAAACAGAATGGGTGGTTTTGCCCACGGCTGTTGATTATGAAACGGGACAGGCCACGGCTTTTACCGACCGGCCGGGCCAGTGCGCCTTGCTGGGCCGGCCGACGCACGACCTGGTCCGGCCGGAGACAATCATTGAATTGTCAGGCTCAACCGCGCCCAACGGGGCCTGGTACGACGAAGTCATGGTGGCGTTGAAAAGCCGCGACGCCAGCGGCATTGCCCGTGTTGAGTACAGCCTGGACGCAGGCACGACCTGGCAAACGTATATCGCCCCCTTTACGGTCAGGGCCAATGGCGTGCCCGAACCCTTGCCGGAAGAAATGGAAGAGTCGTTTGGCGGCGGCCCCGGCCGTTTCCTGGTGCTGGCCGTCTCTACCGACGGGGCCGGCAACGTCGAAGCTCCCCCGGCTTATCGTTACTTTGTCATCGATCCGTCCCAGGCGCCGCCGGCCACGCTCGGGCCGACGTTGACGCCCAGCCTAACGCCTACAGAGTTGCCCTGCCAGGATCTGGCCTTCGTCACTGCCAACGTCCCGGTTAATGTGCGCCGTGGGCCGGGAACGATTTACGGCGTGGTCGGCGCGCTGCCGGAGGGGCAGACAGCCGAGGTGATCGGCCGCCTGGCCGACAACACCTGGTGGCGTGTTAATCTGCCCAACGTGACCAGCCCGGAGCAGTGGGTTTTTGGCCAGGTGGTTACTTTTAGCGGGGATGTAAGCTGCGTGCCGGTAGCGGCCGCGCCGCCCACGCCGACCTTTACCCCCACGGCCACGCCCACGCCGACTCCGACCCTTTCCCAAACGCCCACGCCGACGGCCACTCCTTCAATGACGCCGACTCCGACCCGCGGCGGCGCGCCGCCGCCAACCTTGATCTCCCCGATTGGCAACGTAGACCTGGGGTGCAGCTCAATTGTTAACCTGACCTGGCAGCCGGTCAGCGGTGTAGCGAGTTACCAGTGGGAGCTGGAGATTGCCGCCACACCAACCTCGCCGTACGACCAGTGGCAATCAGGGACGGCGGCCGGTACGCAGACGCAAGTGACGGCCCAGGTGGCCTGTGGCTGGTGGTTTCGCTGGCGGGTCCGGTCAGTGAACAGCCTGGGGCTGCCCGGGCCTTACTCGCCATATGGCTATTTCTCGGTGGAAGAGCCGCCGGCGTAATTATGCACCACTGAGACGCAGAAGGCGCGGAGGTTTGTTAGAGGAAGAAACGGGCCACCTGGCAGGCGAAACCCGTCAACAAAGGAGAGGTCAGTTCGTCCCCAGATAGAAGAGCGGCTGCTAACCGGTCAAATAGGACGTGATGGGGCGAATTGTGTACAATACAGGAGTAACCAATCTCAAGCACCCCTACGAGAGAGAACTACATGGACCGCGAATTCTTTTACGACACCATCAATGGCAAAGGCACCCTGGATTACGAACTCTATTTGAATACCAAAGCCCTCCTTTCCTGCCAGAAGGATTTCAGCGAGTTCTGCAACCGTGACGAATTGATGTTCCAGATCGTCCACCAGGCCCAGGAGTTGTGGATGAAGCTCATCGGCTACACGCTGTTGGACGTAGATGAGTTCATCCAGGCCCAGCATACGAACCGCGTCCTGACTCTTTTCCGCCGCGTCCACACCATCCAGGCCAGGCTGATTGACGAGCTGGCTATTCTGGAGACGATGTCGCCGAAGGAGTACCAGGAGATCCGCCTTCAGCTTGGCAACGGCAGTGGCCAGGAATCGCCGGGATTCCGCACGTTGCTGAAGATGAGCCGGCCGCTATGGCAATCGTTTGTCACCCATTACCTGGATGAACATGGCCTGACCGTGGAAAAAATTTACGACATGGAATACAACCACGACGACGCTTACATGGTCGCTGAAGCTCTGGCCGAGTACGACGAGCTTTTCCGGCGATTTCGCCATCGTCACATCCAGCTCATCGAACGGACGATTGGCCTGGAGTCGAAATCGCTCAAAGGGCGGGCGGTTGCTTTGCTGGAGGATGGCTTGCACCATCGCTTCTTCCCCGAGCTGTGGGCCATCCGAAGCCAGATGACCGACAAGTGGGGCGCAGAATACGGCGTCGTTCGGGACTCCATTGGCCATTAGTTCGGAACAGTTTCTCGTTCCCGAGGGAACTTACCTGCTCAGCCATTCGGTGGGCTGCCTGCCACGAGCCGCTTTAGCGGCCCAGGAGCGGTTTTTTGAACTGTGGCAGACCAGAGGCGGGAACGCCTGGGACGAATGGCTGGCGGCCGTGGAAGGCTTTGGCCACTCGCTGGCTGCTCTACTGCACGGCCAACCAGGCGAATTTTGTCCCCAGACTAACATTTCCTCGGCCGTTTCTAAGATTGTCACCTCCCTCCCGCCCCGCCGTGGCAAAGAAACGATTTTGATCTCAGAACTGGATTTCCCATCAGTCGGGTTTGCCCTGGAGCAGGCCGAGCGGCTGGGCTACCGGATCAAGCGCCTGCCGGCCGAAGCGGGACGCTTTACGGCGGACCACTGGCAGCAACACCTGACCGGCGACGTACAGATGGCCCTGGTCACCCATGTGCTCTATGGCAATAGTTTCTGCAATCCTGTGGCGGAGATCGTCCAGGCGGCCCGGGAACGAGAGATCTTTACCGTGGTAGACGTGGCCCAGTCGGCCGGCGTCGTGCCCATTGACCTGGCGGCTTGGGGCGCAGACTTTGTCGTTGGCTCGTGCATCAAGTGGTTGTGTGGTGGGCCGGGGGCCGGGTTTCTGTGGGCGAATTCGGCCGGGATAGAGCAGTTCCGGCCGCTAGACGTGGGCTGGTTTTCCCACGAAAACCCGTTCGAGTTTGACATCCGGCAGTTCCGCTACGCACCGGATGCCCGGCGCTTCTGGGGGGGCACGCCGTCGGTTTTGCCGTATATGGTTGCCCGAGCCGGCATTGACCAGATTCAGGCGATTGGCGTGGAGAGTATCCAGGAGCACAACCGCGCCTTAACGGAACAGCTCGTTCAATTTGCCCAGTCGCGCCGCTGGCCACTGCACACACCGGCCGCGCCGGAACGGCGCGGGGGGACGGTCTGTATTGGTTTTCCTGACCCGCAGAAAGTGGTGGCCCACCTGGAGGCGGCGCAGATATGGGTTGATTTCCGGCCGTCGTTTGGCGTCCGTTTCTCGCCGCATATTTACGTGAGCCAGGCAGATATGACCCAGACAATTAGGACGCTGGACAAGATTTCCAAATAGGTGGCACGGCCGGAGACCGGCCACAGCTTTAGAGTAGTCCTTAACTAAAAAAGTTGTCCTTTGCGTCTTGGCATCAAATGGCTTCACGCCGCAAGATTTCCCGCAGCCTGTCCCGCCGGGCTGCGCCGCTGAGGGTTTCCAGGGTACGGACGCCCAGAGGATCAATCTCTTCGCGTAGCAAACGAAGCTCTTCGGCCGCCGGCGGCTCTGTGTCCAGGATAACGGCAGGGATGACCAACTCAAAGCCAGTTTTGGCCTGGAGACGGCTGAGAGGGACGCCGGGGTGGAGGCTAACCAGTCGCATCCGGCCGCTCTCCGGCTCAAAGTCGAACAGGCCCAGATCAGAGACCAGGGCGCAGGGGCCGCGGCCGGTGGTCCGGGCCGGGTGATGGCCCAGGCCGCTGCAAAAGTCCAGTTTTTCGACGAAGGTGTGCCGGCCGTGGCGGGGAACATAGAGGTAGACTTTTTCCTCGAAGACGGTCACGTCGGGAATGCCACCAGCGCCAGGCAGACGGAGGCGGGGCCTGGCGTACGTACCGCCCATGTAGACGTTGTTGAAGTTGCCATAGGCGTCCACCTGGCCCGGCCGGAAGAACTCCTTGGGACCGAAGCGCGGCAGGAAGTCGCAGGCCCCAGCGACAAAGCCCATGCTCAACTGCCCCTGCCGGATCCACAACTGTTCGATGGTCGCCACCCCCAGAGGCGCCCACTCCCTGCAAATGGCCTGGCCAATAGCTGAGACAAAGGTTAGGTTGGGGGCGTGGGTCAGTTTGGCCAGCAGGTAGCCGGCCGCCACCAGGGGCGTAGCAATGCCCTGGGCGACGAGTTCGCCGTCCTCAATCTGGCGACTGATACAAACGGAGATGAGTTCGTCAATGGTGTACATCGGTGGTCGTAGAGCCAGAGTGGCTCATGTGCCCTGGCCCAGGCTGCGCACGTACGGCCAGAATTCGCCGGCGTTGCAGGCGGCGATGTAGCGCAAGATTTCCTCGCCGTCAATGGCGTAGAGCGGATAACAAGAGGTAGGCCAAGCCCCGCGCGGCGCATAGACGACGGCCGTGACCGGGTGGCCGGCGATGTCAATCGGGCCATCCAACCGGTCTACAACTTCCTCGGCCGTTAGAATAACTGTCTGGGCCACTGTGGCCAGCTCCAGGTCAATGGTCGGGTTGCCGCCCAGGACGGCGTTGCCGAAGCGGTCGGCTTTGAGGACATGAATGGCGGCCACGTCGCAACTAATAGCCGGGAAGGCAGTCAGGGTCTGGCCGGTGTAGGGGTCGGTGATGGTCTTGACGTCCGGCCGGACCTGGAACATATCGGTGCCCGGCCAGGCGCGGCCGGGCATAAAGCCGACCCCGGCCATCTGGGCTCGCAAGCCGTTGGCGATGCTTGCTTCACTCTCTTCGACAATTTCCAGCCGGCCTTCGCTTGCGGCGGCGGTGAACATCGGGGCCAGGCCAAATGTTTCCAGGCCAAAATAGCAGGTCCGGGTGCGAGTGACCAGGCCAGCGCCGACGAGCATGTCGGCCGCCAGCCCGGCGGTGAAAGCCAGCAGGGTCAGGTTTTGTGGGGGAAGCTCGCGCCGGATGAGGGCCAGAGCAAAGGCTACCGGCCGGCGATAGATGGTCATGCCGCCCAGGGCCAGGGTGTGGCCGTTGTGGACGAGGGCGGCCGCGTCAGCCAGGCCAACTGTTTTGTCAATCATGGGCCTGGCCTGTGGCCAGCTTACCGTTCGCGCTCAACCACCAGGTCAACGAGGCTGAGCAATTCTCGCCGGGCGGGGGAGTCGGGCAGAGGGGCCAGGGCTTCGCGAGCCCGGCGAGCCATCTCTTGCGCTTGAAGGTGGGCCACTTCGATAGCCCCCGATTCTCGCAGGCGAGCCATCATGGCCTGGATGGGATCGGCTTCGGCCACGGGGGCGCCAATTTCTGCAGGATGACCGTTGTGGGCCATGAGCACGCCGGCGCCCTGAACCAGGTCGCCGCCGACCGGCTTGCCCAGCGTTTCCGGGTCGCCGATGATGTCCAGGATGTCGTCCACGATCTGGAAGGCCAGGCCCAGGTTATAGGCGTACTGGCCGAGGGCCTGAACGGTGGTCTCATCCCCACCGGCCAGCCGGGCGCCCATGCAGGCGGCCGCCTCAAAGAGGCTGGCCGTTTTGCGAGCGATAATTTTCTTATACGTTTCCTGGTCAATGGAACCGGCCTTGGCGGCCGCCGCCTGGAGCGTCTCGCCCTCCACCAGGCTGACACAGGCGTCGGCCATGATGACATTGTATTCCGCCCCGTACGGGGCCATCAACTCGTAAACCTTGCTGAAGAGATAATCGCCGGTGAGCAGGGCGAAGGTACGGCCCCAGCGGGCGTGGACGGTAACTTTACCGCGCCGGGTGAGGCTATGATCGTTAATGTCATCGTGAACGAGGGTAGCGGTGTGGACCAACTCGACGGCGGCGGCCAGGGGGACAACCAACTCCAGCTTTTCTCCCCCGGCGGCCAGGTAGGCCAGGAAGGCCAGGCGCGGCCGTAAACGTTTGCCGCCAGACACGATAATGTGCTGGCTGGCGTCCTGCAACAAAGAGATGTCACTATTAACGACGGTACGGAGTTTTTGCTCGACGGCCGCCAGGCCGGATTCTACCTGATTCACCACCATAAGGGTTCCTCGTTCACAACTTTCAAATTCTTTTGAACACATTATAAAATGACAAGCCGGCTACGTCAAGTATATTGTGAAAGAAATCTCAAATGAGGAGGCGATGCTACTCCGGCTTGCCAGAGCGGCGCTATCATGGTTCAATCATGGCAGATAAAACGCGCTGTTTCTACCACGAACAGCGTTGTTTTGCGAATTTTTAGTGGCACGGTCGGAGGCCGGCCACAGCATGAGAGGGAAGTGGCCGTGGCTGGTCCCCGGCCACAGTGTGAGAGGGAAATGGAACTGTTAAGGCAACGTATCCTGGCTGAAGGGGAGAATTTGGGCCGGGGAATTCTGAAGATTGACACCTTTTTAAACCACCAACTGGATGCCGATTTGATGGTCGCCATTGGCGAGGAAATCGCCCGGCGCTTTACGGCCGCCCGGCCAAATCGCATCCTGACGGCCGAGGTGAGCGGCATTGTACCAGCGGTGATGGCGGCCCGAGCGCTGGGCAATATTCCCGTCGTCTACGCCCGCAAGCACAAGCCGATTACCATGCGGGAGCCGGTCTACGTAGAAACTGCGCCCAGCCACACCAAGGGGGGCGAGGTCAACTTGATGGTCTCGCCGGAGTTTTTGCACGCCGCCGACCGGATATTGATCGTAGATGATTTCCTGGCCACCGGCCGGACGATTGAAGCCCTGGCCCGGATTGTGCAGTACGCCGGGGCGACGCTAGTCGGCATTGCCGTCGTGGTGGAAAAGACCTTTGAAGGCGGCCGGGAGGCGTTGCAGCACTGGCACGTGCCGATTGAGGCGATGGCTATTATTACGGATATGAGTGACGGCCGGATTGTCATTCTGGAGAGCGAATGAGTCACGACATAATTATTATTCTCGATTACGGTTCACAATATACCCAGTTAATTGCCCGGCGGGTGCGGGAGTCGAACGTCTATTGCCAGATTTTCTCCTGGCGGGCCAGCGCGGCCGAGGTGATGGCTCTCAACCCCAAGGGGTTTATCCTCAGCGGCGGGCCGAACAGCGTCTACGACGACGGGGCGCCAGACCTGCCTGGCTACGTCCTGGAAAGCGGCCGGCCGGTCCTGGGCATTTGTTACGGGATGCAGTTGTTGGCCCATTGGTTAGGCGGCCGGGTGGCCCCTGGCCAGCGGCGGGAGTACGGGCCGGCGACGCTGCAGGTGGACGCGGCTGGTAATCCCCTCTTCCGGGAGTGGGAGCAGGAGCCGGCCGGCGGTGCAACTCATACGCCTATGGCTAACCGGCAGCAAGTGTGGATGAGCCACGGCGACAAAGTGGAAGCGTTGCCACCCGGCTTCCGGCCGCTGGCCCACACCGAGAATTCCCCCTTTGCCGCCGCAGCCAATCCGGAACGGGGCTATTACGCCGTCCAGTTCCATCCCGAGGTGGTCCACACGCCTCAAGGACGGCAGATTTTGAGCGGCTTTGTCCACCAGGTCGGCGGCTGCGCCGCCGATTGGACGCCGGTCAATTTCATTGAGGAAGAGGTGGCCCGGCTCCGGGAGCAGATTGGCGATGGCCGGGTGATCCTGGGGCTAAGCGGGGGGGTGGACTCAGCCGTGGCGGCGACGCTCATTCACCGGGCGGTAGGTCAACAATTGACCTGTATCTTTGTGGACCACGGGCTGCTGCGGCAGGGCGAGGCGCTGGAGGTGATCCACACCTTTGAGCAAGAACAGGGCATGAAGCTGGTCGCCGTTAACGCCGTGGAAGAGATGTTGGAGGCACTGGAAGGGGTGACGGAGCCGGAGATCAAGCGGAAGATTATTGGCGAGAAATTTGTTCGTCTATTTGAACGGGAGGCGCGTAAGCTTGGCCAGATAGAGTTCCTGGCCCAGGGGACGATTTACCCGGACGTAATTGAAAGCGCCACCCGGGATAAGCCGGAAGCCCAGACGATCAAGACCCACCACAACGTTGGTGGGCTGCCGGCCGATATGCAGTTCCGGCTGGTGGAGCCGCTGCGCCTGTTGTTCAAGGACGAAGTGCGGCGCATTGGTCTGGCGCTGGGCCTGCCGGATAGTCTTATCTGGCGGCAGCCCTTTCCCGGGCCGGGGCTGGCCATCCGCTGCTTGGGGACGGTGACCTGGGAACGGCTGGAGCGGCTGCGAGCGGCCGACGCCATTTTCCTGGAGGAGCTGCGCCAGGCCGGCCTGCTCCGCGAAGGAACGCAGCAGGCCTTTGCCGTATTGTTGCCGGTGAAGAGCGTGGGGGTGATGGGCGACGGCCGGACCTACCAGGAGGTGGTTGCCTTGCGGGCTGTCACCACCGAGGACTTTATGACCGCCGATTGGGCGCGGCTACCCTACGATTTGCTGGCCCGCACCGGCCGGCGGATTGTCAACGAGGTTGAGGGTGTCAACCGCGTTGTCTACGACATTACTTCCAAGCCACCAGGAACCATCGAGTGGGAGTAGAAAATGCAACCCGGCCGCGATTTCCGCGTAATGGTTTGTAGTACGCGGCACACCAAGGTGTGCTGGGCGATAAGATGCGCATTTTGAAGTGAGGTCTGCTAAAGCAGGCTCTACAAACCTGGTTTACAAGGAAGGGTAAAATGGATTACGGTGAGATCTTAGCCCGGGGCTGGCGGATTACCTGGGAAAACAAGTATCTGTGGTTGCTTGGCTTTCTGGCGGCGCTGGGTAGCGTTAATGGCGGCGGCAACGGTTACCGGACCTCGGCCCAGAGGAGCGACGCAGACCTGGAACGCCTGTTTGCCGATAGCGCGTTGCTTTTGGGTATTGGTTGTCTGGCGTTGTTTATCGGGCTGGCCGTCTGGTTGGTGGGCCTGATAGCCAGGGGCGGGCTAATTAGCGCGGCCGCCCGCCTGGACGATGGTGAAAAAATGACCCTGGGGGAGGCTTTTGGCGCGGGAACGGCCGTGCTTGGGCGATTGGTCGGTGTCAGCTTGTTGCTCTATGGCCCGTTCGTTTTATTTACTTTGCTCGGCATTGGAGCACTTTTTGCTCTGGGCGGGGCGGCGTTTGTCGCCGGCCTGGCAGGAGAAAGCTCTGAAGCGCTGGCGGCCGGCGGTGGATTGTTTATCCTATGCCTGGTTAGTTTCGTATGTCTCCTTATCCCGGTGGCGATCCTGGTGGGCTTCATTTACCCCTTCGCCATGCGCGGCGCTGTTCTGCAGGGATTAGGCCCGGTGGCGGCCATCAGCCATGGCTGGCAGGTTTTGCGGGGGAATGTCGGTGAAATCCTTCTGCTGGCCCTCCTCTTTTTTGTTATCAGCCTCATTTATGGCTTTGCCATCGTGATTGTATTGTTTCCGCTGACCTTCCTGCTCTTTGCACCGGCGCTGGCGTCTGGTTTCAATGGCGCATCGTTGGGTACGGTTGAAGTGGCGCTGCTGGCTGTTGGCACGCTGTGCCTGGGAATCGTCGCCGCGCTTTTAAGCTCCATCCTGACGACCTGGCAATCTACGAGCTTTACCCTGGCTTACAAGCAGTGGGTGGCTAAAAAGCCTCAGGCTGCTTTCTAAAGTAAGGTAATTGGGTAATTTAGTAATTACCCAATTACTGAATTACCTGGTTATGGCTGGATGGTTTCCCAAGTGATATGGACTATGGCTATATCCTGACTCGCACCTGGCAACTCGTCTGGCGGCATAAGTTTCTCTGGCTGTTGGGTTTGCTGGCTATCCTGGCCCGGCCGCTGGGCAGTGTCATCATCCGGTTAGCCTTCCGGCCGCGTCTTGACTTTCAATCACCCACCAACCCGTTCGAGGAGCTATTGGCGACGTACGAGCGCCTGGCCCGCCCCGGCCTGCTCATTGCCGTTGTGGTTGTCTTCTTTTTAGTTTTCTTAGCTCTCTGGCTGATCAGCGCCATTGCCGAGGGGGGACTGATCCGGGCCGTGGCCGGGCTGCAAAAAGGGCAGGTGATGACGGCCGGACAGGCCTGGTCGGCCGGGCTGGGCTTGCTGGGCCGCTTTGTCGCCATAGACACGATTCTGTTTTTGCCGCTCTTCCTGATTGCCCTGTTTCTCATGCTGGCCGCCCTGGGCGGTCTGGTGGGCCTGGCAATTGCCGGCAGCCGGCCGGGCAGTACCCCGGACAATTTCTTCTCCATTATGGGACTGACGGGCGCCGTGGTTGCGCCCTTGCTCTGCTTGCTGCTGCCGGTCGGCCTGCTCACTGTGCTGTTCCGGCTACTGGCTTTTCGCGGGGCGGCCTTACAGGAATTAGGCACGAGGGCCAGTATTCGCTACGCCTGGCAACTGCTGCGGGCTAACCTGGCGGATATCATTATCCTGGCCGTTTTGCTGTGGGCAGTCACACAACTGGCCGGTACGCTCATCGCCCTGGTGCTGCTCTTCCCGCTGGCCTCTCTGGATATGCTACCCCTTTTCATGCTGCTATTACAGGGCCAGTTGCCCGGTCCGCAATTGGGGGTAGGAATTGCCGTCATTGGTATGGTGGTAGTCTTGCTGACGGCCGTGCCAGTGGCCGTTATTCACACCTACCAGTCGGCCGCCTGGACGCTGGCTTACCAAAGCTGGACGGCCGGTGAGCCAGCGGCCAGCAGGCTAGTGGTCGAAGCCGCGACCTAGACGAGAACCACAAGCATGTCGCCCGGAAACGAGAATAGTCTGCCCTCCCTCCGCCTGGGCGTAGATACCGGCGGGACATTTACCGACTTTGCCTGGTTGGACGAGAGCGGCCGGCTGCGCATCCACAAACAGTTGAGCACCCCGCACGACCCGGCTGAAGCTATCCTGGCCGGTCTGGCAGCCGTGCAGATACCGGAAACGGCTGCTATCGTCCACGGCAGCACAGTGGCAACCAACGCCCTGCTGGAGCGGCGCGGGGCGCGCACAGCGCTCATCACTACGGCCGGCTTTGCCGATGTGCTGGCTATCGGCCGGCAAAACCGCCCCGAACTATACGCCCTGGTGCCGCAAAAACCAGAACCGTTGGTCCCTCGCCACTGGCGGTTTGAAGTCCGGGAGCGGATAACGGCCGAGGGGGAGATCCTGGTACCCCTGGACCTGGCCGACGTGCGGTCCATCCTGGCCCGCCTGGTTGCCGACCAGATTGAGTCAGTGGCCGTCTGCCTGCTCTTTTCTTTTTTGCGGCCGGAGCACGAGCAACTCATCAAGGACGTACTGGCGGCCGGGGGCAATTTTCACCTTTCTCTCTCGTCGGAAATATTGCCGGAGTACCGGGAGTACGAGCGGACGGCCGCCACAGTCATCAATGCCTACGTGGCCCCTTTGATGGCCCGCTACCTCGGCCGGCTGGCCGAGGGGCTGGCCCCCCGGCCGCTGGCGGTGATGCAGAGCAACGGTGGGGTGATCGGCGCCAGGACGGCCGGCCAGCAGGCGGCCCGCACCGTTCTATCCGGGCCGGCCGGTGGTGTGGTCGGCGCGCGCTTTGTGGCCGGGCCGGCCGGCTACGACCAGATCATCAGTTTTGACATGGGCGGAACGAGCACCGACGTAGCTTTATGCCCCGGTCGTTTGCCGGTCACGGCTGAGGGGGAAATTGCCGGACTGCCGCTACGCCTGCCCATGATAGACATTCACACTGTGGGCGCGGGAGGCGGTAGCCTGGCTGGCGTGGACGCCGGTGGCGCGTTACACGTCGGCCCCCAAAGTGCCGGGGCTACCCCCGGACCGGCCTGTTACGGGCTGGCCGGCCGCGCTTCCCTGCCCCAGGCGACGGTCACCGACGCCAACCTGGTACTCGGCCGGTTGGACGCCGGCCACTTCCTGGGGGGCGCCATGCGCCTGGACGAAACGGCGGCTCGCCTGGCGTTGGCGGAACTGGCCCGGGCCATGGCCGTGGGATCGGCCGAAGAGGCGGCCTGGGGGGTGCTTCAGGTGGCCAACGCCACGATGGAGCGAGCCATTCGCCGGATTTCGGTGGAACGGGGCTACGATCCCCGCGACTTTACCCTGGTGGCCTTTGGCGGGGCCGGGCCACTCCACGCCTGTGACCTGGCCGGGAGCCTGCAAATTCCACAAGTTCTGATCCCAGGGGCGCCGGGCGTGTTGTCTGCCCTGGGGATGCTGGCCGCCGCGCCAGCCAAGGATTATTCCCAGACAGTGATGCGGCCGGTAGGAGAGGAGACAAGGGGAGGGGGGTGGTTGGAGGTGGTGTTTCGGGGATTGGCGGAGCGGGCGCTGGCGGAGATGGCGGCCGAGGGGTACGGCGGCTCAGAAGTGGTCCTCCAGCGCAGCCTGGATGTGCGTTACGCCGGCCAGTCCCACGAGCTGACCATTCCACTGGGCGATGAGACGGCCAGCGGGCCGGTGTCCGCTCTCTTTCACCGGGCCCACGAACGGCGCTATGGCTATAGCCGGCCGGAAGCAACAGTAGAGGTTGTCAATGCCCGGCTGGCGGCCGTGGCCTCAATAGCCAGGCCAGCCCTGCCGCAGCAGCCAGCCGGGGAAGCTGACGCCACGCCAGCCGTAGTAGGCCAGAAAATGGTCTGGTTTGATCGGCGGCCGGCGCCAACCACGCTCTACGACCGTGAAAAATTAAGGCCGGGCCATCGTTTTGCCGGCCCGGCCGTGGTTTTTCAATATGATACGACGACGGTGATTCCACCTGGTTGGGATGCAGTGGTGGATGCCTGGGGGCTGACGCTGGTCCGCTCTTAACCCTCTTCCTTCCGGCTCTCCCGGAGTTCACGGACTTTCTCGCGGAGTTGCTGGAAGTAAGCTGTCTCCTCTATCTGCTCGACTTCCGTCTTGCGCTTGGCCTCGTCAATTTCAATCCGCAGTTGGAGCACTTCCCGCTTTAAGTTTTCTTCACGTTCCTTGACGCCTTCAATCATCTGAAAGAAAGCGGACAGGAAAGCGCCGGCCCGGGCTTCGTCCGACTCAGGTTTATCGGACATGGCCGATTGGGTGGTCTGAATTTCGCCCATGGCCACGTTGTAATCGCCCCGGGCAATATATTGGCTCCACTCCGTAGCTTTCTGAATATAGGCAGCGGCGAAACGTAGCTTGGCCGAGAGGTCGCGAATAATATCCAGGGCAAAGGCCGGCTCCTGGGCAATGACGGCCAGAAAGTCGTTGCGGTTGAGCCGCAGCATTTTGATAGACGTGAGGGCCACGGCGCTGGCCGAGCGGGGCTGTTCGTCTACCAAAGACATCTCGCCGAAGGACTCGCCGGGGCCAAACTGGTTCAGCACCACTTCTTCCCCGTAGCTGTTGGTGGCAATCACCTTCATCCGGCCGCTCTCAATGATATACAAGGCATCACCAGGGTCGCCCTTGTGGAACAACACCTGGCCACCGTCCAGGCGTTGTTCTTCGAGCTTCTCAGTCAACTCGGCAATCAGGTTTTCCGGCATGTCCTTAAATAAAGGTAGCTTTTTCAGGGTATCGGCAGCGGAACTCATGCAGGTACTTTACCACAAGGTCATCAATTTGGCGCAATATTTGGCTGAGGAATTACGCAAACCGGAGCGCGTTTTACAGATCAGTTACATTTTAGCAGCAAATGGCTTACAAGGCTCTAGCAAACTAAGAGGGATGTTTGTTAGGTAAGAGCTAGAGCGAGAGCAAGCGTAAAAAGAGTGAGGAGGTTCATCATGAGCGAAGATTCTTCCTATTGGCGACGCTGGTTGTGGCTGGTATTAACCCTGCTGGTTGTCGGCCTGGCCGGCGCTGTTGCCTTCACGGCCGTGGGCCAGGTGAGCGCCCAGCCGGGCTTGATTACCGGGGTAGTGACAGATCCGGCCGGCGGGCTGCCCCCGGCCGGGGCTATCGTCCATCTGGCCTCGCCCGACGGCGCTGTCCACGGCCAGGCTGCTGTTGACCCGGCCACTGGCGAATTCAGCCTGGGGCCAGTGGCCAACGGCAATTACATCCTCCAGGCCAAGCCCCCGGCCGGCAGTCCCTTTACCCCCTCCTTGCCAGAGTTCCTGGTGGTCACCGGTGGTCCGGTGAACGTGGGAACGCTGGCCCTGACCGAACCTTCGATTGTAGGCACAGTTTACGCCCCCGACGGAACTACCCCGGCTACTGCGCTGGTCCACGTCTACCGTGGGAACTTCAAAGTCCAGAGCAGCCTGGCGCCCGGCGGCGCCATTCAACTGGGTGGATTGCTCAGCGGCACCTATGCTCTCCAAGCCGAGCCGGTGACCGGCGACCCCTACTGGCTCTCGCCCCGGTCGCCGGTAACGATAACGGATGGCGTTACCCAGACCATACAGTTAACGCTGCGGCCGGCCAACGTGGCCGGTTTTATTACCGATCCGGTGGGTGCGCCGGTGGGTGGGGCGACCGTTCACGTCCTGGGGCTGACCAGCCACCATTATCGCCGCGACCAAAGCAACCCCAGCGGCTACTTTGCCATTGGCGACCTGGTAGACGATACCTACGTGCTGCGGGTCGAGCCGCCCTGGTACGCCGATGGCCTGGCGTCGCCGCCTCCGATTACTTTTACCGTGCCCCCGCCGTTTACCAACCTGGGCCAGATTGCCCTCTTGACTGCTCCCAAGGTGGTCCAGGGGATAGTGGAAACCAACACCGGCGTCCCGGTGGAAAACGCCCGCGTGCTGGCTCACCGCCTGGACCATCCCGGCCGGCAGCAAACGCTGACGGCGGCCGACGGCGCCTATCACCTGCGCTTAAGCGGTGGCTTATGGTCGCTGACGGTTGAGCACACACCGGCTTCTAATCCATCAGACTGGATTTATCCCTATCCGCCGCAACTGGTCTACTTCCAGCACAATATGCAGCCGGAATGGAAGACGGTACACTTTGAGGTGCTGACGGCCGACGCCCACGTGATTGGTGTGGTGGAGATGCCGGGGGGAGGCGCGCCGCCTTTTACGGTCACCGTCCACTTGCGAACCAACGAGGGCGTTGGCCGGAGCCAGGCCATTGACCCGGCCAGCGGGAGCTTTGACATCGCTGTACCACACGGCAACTATATCCTCACCGTCCAGCCCCATGATCCCGCCTACGCCGGCCCGCCGCCCACCCCTGTCTACGCGCCGGAGAACGGCACGGTGGATGTGGGCACGCTGACATTGATAGCCCGAGACGCCACGATTAGCGGCCTGGTCTTGAACAGCCAGGGCCAGGGCGTCGGCGGCGTCCGCGTCGTTGCCTGGAGCCGGCACACCCCGGGCGCCCAAAGCTGGACAAACCCCGATGGCAGCTACGCACTGGCGGTAACGGCCGGCGAGTGGCTGGTCCGCCCGGTGCCACCCCCAACCCTGCCTTACGTCTACGATGGCCAGCCCATCAGCGTGACGGTGGCCAGTATGCAACACGTAACCGGCACAGACTTTGTCCTGACCGATGCCAATAACCAGGTGGTGGGCCAACTGGTTGGGCCGAACGGCGCGCCGGTTCACGCCTATGGCTGGGCAGCCGCCGCCGACGAGGGTGGGCCGGTCAATGGCGCGCCCATTATTGGCGGCAACTTTACCATCTACCTGCCGGATGGCGCCTACCAGGTTGGTGTCCACCTGGCCCCAGGCAGCCCCTGGCTGGTCGGCCCGCTGCAACCCGTGGCCCTTTCCGGCGGCGTTAGTGTGAGCCTGACTATGCCGCTGCTGCCGCAAAATGCCAACATTGTTGGCGCGTTGTGGGACCCGCGCCAGGAAATAGTGCCCACCGGCGTCAACGGGCAGGTGGTGGCCAACAATTCCTGGGCCTGGGTTAGCGATGCTATCAACCCGGCCAACGGCACTTACCAGTTAGGAGTCAGCGCCGGGCTGTGGCACCTGAGTTATGGGGTAGACCCGGCTTCCGGTTACGTCGCCCTGGACCATCACAAGGTGATACCGGTTCAGGCCGGCCAGACAGCGGCCGTACCCCTACCCGTGGTCGAGCGTGACAGCCTGTTACAAGGAGTGGTACTGGACCCGGATGGCCTGCCGCTGGCCGGGGCGGCCGTGGTAGCCAATGGCCTGGGGCGGGACGTCAGCCAGGTAATGTTGCGGATTGTGAGTGGCGCTGATGGCAGCTTTCGCCTGGCTGTGCCGCACGGCCTGTACCGGCTGTACGCCAGCCACGCCCAACCGGGCTGGCTGAACCCGGCCACCCGGGCGATCTTTGCCCCGCCCGGCGGGGTTACGGGTGGTATTCTCCTCCAGTTCCGTGAGCCGGACGTGACGTTGAGTGGAACTACGGCCATTACCGGCGGCCTGCCCAGTAGCGGCCGGGTTCACATTTGGGCCTATAGTGACGAGGGCGCGGCGACGAAAACGACTGTTACCCTGGGCGATAACTATGCCCTGGGCCTGTTGAGTAACACCGATTGGCACGTAGGGGCCGTGCTGGAAACGGGCAACGCCTTCTACGCCATGCGAGCGACGGTGCAGATGGGCGCCGGTGACGAGACGCTGGACCTGGTGCTAGCTGGGCCGTTCCCCAAGCCGGGGCCGGTCGTGGTTAGCTTCGACGCCAGCCAGCCGCAAAGTCTGGAACTGGCAGACGGCACGGGTATCTTCATTCCGGCCGGGGCCATGCCGGTCAGCGGAACGGTCACGCTGCACATCACCCCCATTGCCACCCTACCGCACCAGCACCACGCCCATCTCTACAAATATGGTTACGCCTTTGTGGCGACCGACGCCAGCGGCGCGGCTATCACCAGCCATTTCAACCAGAATGTGATCATTGCCTTCGGCTACGACGAGGCCGAGCTGGCGGCCCTGAACCTGGACGAGATGCACCTGAAACCGGCTTACTTCAGCACCAGCACCCAGAGCTGGACCATCCCGGACAATTACGTGGTGGATACGGCCGCCAACCGGGTGGTGATGCAGATCGATCACTTCACCGATTACAGCTTGCTAGCCGACCCAATTTACACCGCCTACGTTCCGATCATCTTCCAGTAACCTGGCGCTTCAAGGCTGGCCTCCAGCAAAAAAGGGCCTATCCTCTGAGGATAGGCCCTTTTACTGTGACTGGTCGGGGTGATCAGGCCCTTTCCTGTTCCCGTTCCCGGCGGCGTTCAGCGACGATGCTTTCCTGCAGGTGAGCCGGGACCCGGCCGTAGCGCAGGAACTTCATGCTAAAGACACCCCGGCCCTGGGTCATGGAACGCAGGTCGGCCGAGTACGTTTGCATTTCGGCCAGGGGCACTTCGGCCCGAACGATGCTCTTGGTGCCCTCCTGGTCCATCCCCAGAACGCGGGCCCGGCGGGAGTTCAGGTCGCCCATAATGTCGCCCATATTATCGGCCGGTACGGTGACGTTAACCTCATAAATTGGCTCCAGCAACACCGGATCAGCGCCCAACGCCGCCTGCCGGAAACCTTCCCGGCCGGCGATTTGGAAGGCGATCTCCTTAGAGTCTACCGGATGCTCCTTGCCATCGTAGACGACCGCCCGCACGCCGGTCATTGGGAAGCCCAGCGCCCCGGACTCAATGGCCTGACGGCAGCCTTTTTCGACAGCGGCGACAAAGGGGGCGGAAATAGCGCCGCCGAATATTTGAGAAGCAAACTCAAAGCCTGCGTCGTCGGGTAGTGATTCCACCCGCAAGAAGACGCGGGCGTACTGGCCGGCGCCGCCGGTCTGCTTCTTGTGAGTGTATTCGGCCGAATTGGTCTTGGTGACCGTTTCCCGGTAAGGCACCTTGGGTATGCTGGTGGTCAGATTAACGCCAAACTTGGAATGGGCCTTCTTGACGGCAATGTCTAAATGAACGTTGCCCATACCGGACAGGATGGTCTCCCGGGTGGCCGGCTCTGAGTGCCAGCGCAGGGTGGGGTCTTCAGCCGCCAGGCGGTTGAGTGCCGTCGTCAACTTGGCCACGTCTGATTGAGACACCGGGTGGACGGCCAGAGAAGTAATTGGTTCGGGCTGAGGAATGGGCGAAACCCGCAATTTATGGCCCTGGTCGCACAAGGTGTCGTTCGTCTGGGCGTCGCCCAGCTTGACAACCGCGCCAATGTCCCCGCTGTGCAAACGGCCGACGGGGAGTTGGTCCTTGCCTCGCAGCACGTTGAGAGTGCCGACCCGGACTTCGTTGTTCTGGTTGGCGTTCCAGATCCGGCTGTCAGACTGCAGAATACCGCTGAAGACACGGATGTAGCTCAACTTGCCGTAGGGGTCTTCCCGCGTTTTGAAAATGAAAGCGGCCAGTGGGGAAACGTCGCTGGCTTCGTACTCCGCTTCCTGGCCGGCCGGGTTGGTGGCCTTAAAGGGGCCGGCTTCACCAGGCGCTGGGAACAGTTCAGCCGCAGCTTCGAGTAAGGCGGTGACTGCCACGCCGGGCTGGCCGGCGCAGTAGACAATGGGCGTAACCTGGCCTTTGGCCATCGCTGCCTTTAGCCCGGCCTTGATTTCTTCGCTGCTTAGTTCTTCGCCGTCCAGGTATTTGATCAGCAACTCGTCATCGCCTTCGGCCGCAGCTTCAATTAACTCCAGGCGGGCTTCTTCGACGGCCTCGGCCATATCGGCCGGAATAGCGGCGACCTCACTCTTTTCACCCATCCGGGCTTCCATGTTGATCAGGTCCACCACGCCCTTGAACGTGGGGCCTTCGCCGATGGGGAGCTGTAAATTGACTAAGTTGCCGCTCAGGTTCTGGCGGACGCTATCCAACACGCGCCGGACGCGGACGTTTTCCCGATCCATTTTGTTCACCACCAGCAGGCGGGGCAGGCCGCGCTCGCCGGTAGCGTGCCAGACCAATTCAGTGCCCACTTCGACGCCGGCGACGGCTTCCACGAAAACCAGGGCCGCCTCTACCACCTTGAGCGCTGCGTTCACCTCGCCGACAAAGTCAGCGTAGCCGGGGGTGTCCAATATATTCAGCTTCAACTCCTGCCACTCGATGGGCGCGATGGCCAGAGCAATGGAACCCTGGCGGGCAATTTCTTCTTCTTCAAAGTCCATGGCTGCCGTGCCGCTGTCTACCTGGCCCATCCGCGTCGTGACGCCGGTGTTAAACAGCAGGCGCTCGACAAAGGTTGTCTTACCTGCGCCGCTGTGGGAGACCAGGGTAATGTTACGAATCTGTCCAGTCTGATACTCTTTCATTTAGGAAAACCTCTTCACGATTTTGGATTGGTGGTTATGATTGCAATTGCCGGCATCCAGATGGAAAACACGCCAGGTAGTGCCTCGGGTAGCGTGCCAGGTGGCGGGCAGGATTTTAGATGAAAGGGAAGAGGCTGTCAAAAGGGGCCTGGGGTCAAACTGGCGGCATCCTCTAAGCGCCCTACACTGGGCCGGCCAGGTGGTGGGTTGCCAGGCGCTTCATATGGGCCAGGATGGCCATCATGCCGTTGATACGCTGGCTGCTCAGGACCTGGTTCAAGCCCATGCGATAGTAAAAGTCGTCCGGGATGCGTAGGACCTGCTCCGGAGTAACGTCACGCACCCCTTCCTGGAGGATGGCGGCGTAGCCGCGCACCGTGGGAGATTCGGGCGGCACGTCAAAGTAAAAGTTTAACCGGCCGTCGTCGCGTTCGGCGTAAATAAAGACCGGGGTCATGCACTCGGGGACCGGTTCCATGTTGTCTCGCCGCTCCTGCAGCCACTCTGGCAGGGGCGGCAACTCCTCGGAAAAGGACAGCAGATATTCCAGCTTCTCCGGCCCGGTCACTTCGTTGAACTCCTCGACGATCTCTTGTAGGCGATCTGGTAATTCACTCATAGTCTCTGCTTTACCTCGGCTCCTAATCCTACCATACCCCCGACCGACTTTCTACTATTCCAACCATTCGTTAACGCTGGTATACTTGGGCGCATGAAACAATACCTGGATCTCATGCGCCACGTCATGGAAAGGGGGGCGGGCAAAGAAGATCGGACCGGGGTAGGGACGTTGAGCGTGTTTGGTTACCAGATGCGCTTTGACCTGGCCGAACGGTTTCCGGTTCTGACGACAAAAAAGCTGCACTTACGCTCTATCATTCACGAGTTGTTATGGTTTTTACAGGGGGATACCAACGTTGCTTATTTGAATCAGAACGGGGTGACGATTTGGGACGACTGGGCTGACGAAAGGGGGGATTTAGGCCCGGTTTATGGTTACCAATGGCGGTCCTGGCCCCGGCCGGACGGGAGCGCAGTGGACCAGATCGCCCGGCTGGTGGAGCAGTTGCGCGCCAACCCTCATTCTCGTCGCCTGGTGGTGAGCGCCTGGAACGTGGCCGACCTGGACAGGATGGCTTTGCCTCCTTGCCATTGTTTGTTCCAGTTTTACGTAGCCGGCCGCCGGCTCTCGTGCCAGCTTTACCAGCGCAGCGCCGACATCTTCCTGGGCGTGCCGTTTAACATTGCCTCCTACGCGCTGCTAACGATGATGGTTGCCCAGGTGACGGGCTATGAACCTGGAGAGTTTATTCACACCCTGGGGGACGCCCACCTGTACTTGAACCACCTGGATCAGGCCAGGCTGCAACTGTCGCGCCAGCCGTATCCTTTACCGCAGATGAGGCTGAACCCGGCCGTTCGGTCGCTGTTTGAGTTTCGCTATGAGGATTTTGAGTTAGTGAATTACCAGTGCCATCCCAGGATTCCTGCGCCGGTGGCGGTGTAGGGAGGGGTAATTCAGTAATTGGGTAATTAGATGGTTGGAAAGATTGG
Source organism: Chloroflexota bacterium (assembly GCA_022616275.1). Lineage (GTDB taxonomy): Bacteria > Chloroflexota > Anaerolineae > Promineifilales > Promineifilaceae. The sequence continues at coordinate 22,603 of JAKEFB010000149.1, read as the reverse complement.
AGATTGGAGATTAGAGATTGGGTAGGGAGGGTGGTGTGAAGGCGCGGGAGGATTTGTGCGGCTGGCGCTGATTGCGGCGATGGATGTGAATCGGGTCATTGGGCGGGACAACCAGATTCCCTGGCGGCTGCCGGCTGATTCGAAGCGCTTTAAGGCATTGACGATGGGTAAACCCCTGATCCTGGGGCGGAAGACGTACGAATCTATTGGCCGGCCGCTGCCCGGCCGGACCAATATCGTCGTCACCCGGGACAGAGAGTACCAGGCCGAGGGTTGCCTTGTCGTCCACTCGGTAGATGAAGCGCTGGCCACGGCCGCGGCTTATAGTGGGGCGGACGGCGAGGTGATGGTTGGTGGGGGAGCTGTCCTCTACGAAGCGCTGCTGGCCAGGGCCGACCGCCTCTACCTGACGTTTATTGACGCCGTCTTCGAGGGCGATACCTGCTTCCCGGCCTTCGACGCCGGCCAATGGCAGGAAGTCGCCCGCGAGGCGCACCCGCCAGACGAGAAAAACCCCTATACCTATACTTTTGTCACGTACGAGCGGCGCGCCGCCTGGAAAATGTAAAACGCGAGGCTGGTTGCGCCAAGGGGAGCCTCGCGTTTTACGTAGGAAGTGGTCCTCCACCAGAGATGTGCTAACCGCTTGTAGTCATCCCAAACTGGCGCTAGGTAAAAGCTAGTTGATCGGCTAATGACTCGACGAAGGCGCCTAATTCCTGGCCGTTTTCCGGCCGGTAGGTAGGCAGCGCCAGCAGGGCGTCAATGTCCGAAGCCAGGTTGCTGCGGCCGTCGGTCAGGGCAATCCTGACTCTTTTGCCGCCCAGGGCTTGCAGCAGCGCTTTAATCCGGGCGTCCCGCCGTAGAGCCTCGCCATTCCGGCCGCCGGTGGGCAGGATGAGCAGGCATTCGTCGGCCTGGCCGAGCGGAACCTCGGCCAGGGCCAGGTCGGCTTTCAGCCCCACGCCCTGGCAACTGGTGACGAGCCTGTCGAAGAGGCTGACGCTTTTGATGCGCAGCCCGGCACGCCGGAACTTGCTCAAGAAATACACCACCTCAAGTTCGTCAAAGCCATCACTAATGAATATGTAGCTGGGTGTGCGTGCGGTCTTCGACTGTTTTTGTGGCATAGTTTGTCCTTTTTTGACTGTTCAAGGGCAAGGTGTTACTTGCCCAGCCTGGCAATCCCCGGCAATTGCCTCACCTGGTTGCCAGACTGAGCCACTCAATTTAAGGCTAGTTGCTTTCAGCACACCAAATTCAAATGATATATCTACATGAACGGCCGCAAAGGCGGCGGTGGCCAGGCTGCTAAAGGCAATAACCAGAACCAACAGCAGGTACACGAACTTTGATCTGGTAGACATGGTAGGTTCTCCTTTCCCGTAAGTGAATGGAGAGCCAGCGTAAACGGGGGCCCCGGCCAGCGACTGGAATGGCGTTGGCCTCTCATGAAACATCTACCAGGCTCACTTTTTGTAATTTGTAAAAATCTGTGTTAAGGTGCGCACGTAACGAGGAGGGTAACAGAAAACAGCTATCAACGATCTATAAAGGTGCTATCAAAGTCCTATCAATTAGCTATCAATCAGCTATCATTTTGGCAGTCACTCACACTCTGTCTGGTAGGGGTATAGTCTGAATATGGCGACGATACAGGCAATAAGCCCGGACGAAGTGTTGGAGGCGCTGCGGCTGTGGCACGGCGGCGAACCGGCCGCCTGGCCACTGGCCCACCTACGCCTGACCCTGCAAGTGGCCCGCGAGGCGGAAAATTACGAGACGCTGGCCGGGGCTGGACCGGCGGCCCGCAACCGGGCGGTGCTCAACCGGGCCCTGGCCGTCCTGCAAGACACCGGCCCAGAAGCGCACGACCTGCTGCGAGAGCGCTTTGAGCAGCGGCGTAGCGTCATGGCCATCGCCAACAGCCTGAATATTGCCGAACCAACCCTCCATTACCGCCAACGGCAGGCCGTGGCCCAGTTGACGGAGATTTTGCTGGCCCTGGAGGCTGAGGCCAGTGCCACCTGGCAGGAGCGGATGGCGACCAGGTTGGCGGTGCCGTCCTACACCCGCCTGGTCGGGGTAGAAGAAGCACGGGCGGTGCTGCTGGAACGGCTGGTAGATGAGACAGGCAGCTTTTTTGCCGCCATTGATGGGATTGGCGGCATCGGCAAGACGGCGCTGGCTGACCAAACGGTGCGCGACCTGCTGCACACCCGCCGTTTTGACGACGTGGCCTGGGTAACGGCCAAGCAGACCCACCTCTCGGCCATGGGCCGCTTGCAGGTGGAGAGCGGCCGGCCAGCGCTGACCTTCCCCATGCTCCTGGACGAGCTGGTGATCCAGTTTGATTTACCGGCCGGTGGCAGCTCCCAGTTGGGGCGCCAGCGGCAAGTCAAACAATATTTACGGGAAAACGCCTGCCTGGTGGTCATTGACAACCTGGAGACGGCGGCCGATTACCACAGCCTGCTGCCGGAGTTGCGGCAGTGGCAGGACCCCAGCAAATTCTTACTGACGTCGCGCCGCCGGCTGCTGGACGAGCCGGACGTGTATTCCCTGTCACTGCGGGAACTATCGCCGGCTGCCGCTTTTGAGTTAATCCGGCTGGAGGCCAAACGAGCTGGTTTTCGGGAACTGGAGATGGCCGGCGATGCCGATCTCCAGCAGATTTACGACACCGTTGGCGGCAATCCATTAGCCTTGAAGCTGACTATTGGCCAGTTGCGTTTTCACTCTCTGCCCCAGGTGCTGGCCCGCTTTGCCGGCAGCCGGGCGGCCGACCAGGAAGGGCTGTTTGACTATATTTACCGCGAAATCTGGGAAACGCTGGGAGACAAAAGCAAAGAAACGCTCCTGGCGCTGACCCAGGCCGGCGAAAGTGGCTTTACGCTTGAACATTTGGTGGCTATTACTAGGTTGCCTGAGACCACGTTACAGGAGTGCCTCGAGGAATTAATTCTGCTATCGCTGGTAGACTTGGGCGGTACACTAATGGAACGGCGCTATCGCCTGCACCGGCTGACAGAAGTGTTTTTACTGAGGATGTTTGCTCCAGAATGAACCACGTGATTTCTGAACAGACTTACTGGCAACAGGTACTACGCCGGCAGAGCCAGGCCAACGCTCAATATTGGCTGACATTACTAGAAGATACTACTGATCCGGCCGCGTTGATCGTTGCCCACTATGACAGCCTGCTACGTGCAGTAGAAATTTTGCTGCAAGATGAAACCGCTTTTAACCTGCTTTATCGCTTGCTTGATGTGCTCTACATGTCAGCTTACAACGCCGGCGACTGGGACCGCTGGCTGGTTTATTTGCAAAAGGCCCTGACGGTTAGCCAGAAGCTGGGATATACCTCTGAAGAGGCCCGTTTGATTGACTTAACCGGTGACCTCTTGGTTCAAAAAGGAGATTTCAAGGGAGCTGCAGATGCGTTTCGAACCAGTATAGCTAATTATTTAGAACAGGGTAACCTGTCTCGTTACTCCAATACTTTGTCCAAGCTAGCCACTTTGTATGGTAGCCAGGGGCAGGCGACGCAGGCCATCAACCTATGTCAGGAGGCTCTGAGAGTAAGCAAGAGAATAAATGATGAATTGATGACAGCTCAAATTAACCTAAGTTTGTCAATAATTTATTTTCAGATGCGAGAATGGCCAATGGCTTTAGCATCAGCCCAGCGAGCCCACCTCTATTTCAAGAACGTTAATAACTACCCCTTTATGCTCAAGGCGCTGACAAACATGGCAAATAATTTGATCTGGTTGCAGGAATGGGAAAGGGCAACCAATGTTATCCACGAGGCTATAGGTATAGCCACGCAATTAAATGATTTACAGACTTTGGTAACTCTCCGGATTGGTTCGGGAGTAATTGCCTATAAACAGACCCATTACCTGACGGCCGAAGCAGCCTGGCAAGAGGCGCTGCGTCTAAATTCTCAGCTTCAAGAACCTGGAGGGCAGGCCGCCATTTATAACAACCTGGGAATGGTTTACACCAAACTGGGGGAGTGGGCGGTGGCTGAGGAAATGTTGAGACAGGCATTGGCTATTTATGAGTTTTCAGGTAGCACGTATCAGTGGGCGAACTCAATGGATAATCTGGCTGACCTATACGAAGCCAAAGGTGACACGGCCATCTTTCGCCGGGTGCTACAGGAGGCAATAGCCCGGCTGGAAACGGCTAATGATGGTGCCCACTGTGACGAGCTGCTGACTACCATGCGCCGCCGGCTAGATCAACTTCCTCCTGACTAACTAATTCAATAGTCTGGCTCCGGTCAGGTTAACCACCTCCTGTTCCTAAGCTGAAGCGTGAATCACGCAATTTCGGACCGCACCCACTGGCAGCAGGTGCTACGCCGACTGCGCCAGCCAATGCCGAACGCTGGCTGGCGCAGCTTCCCCTTGAATAGGGGGTGTCGCAGCCAGACCGTCCCCCGCCTTTCTCCTGAATTGATAGCTGTTTGATAGCTGTTTGATAGCTGTTTGATAGCCACTTCCGGCCGTCCCCATGCTAATATTACTTTTGAACCTATTGCCAGCAGGGAGATAGGAGAATAACCATTGATGACTGACGATTCACTGGAAAGGAATTATAAATTAGTTGGCGCTATTGCCCACGATGTCAACAACTTGTTGACCAGCGCCCTATTGCAGGCCGGGCTGGCTCTGAACCAACTACCAGCCGATAGCCCTTGGCTGGCCCACGTGCAGAGAGCACACCTGGCCACCCAGTACGCGGCCGGGCTTATGCGCCACCTGATGGTTTACGCCCGAGGTGAGGTGGGGGTGCGCGAAAGCGTAGATTTAAACCAACTGATCCAGAACAGTGTCCAGGTGCTGGAAGCAGTGCTGCCGGCCGGCGTGCGGCTGTACCAGGATTTGCGGCCGGACCTACCCCCGATTAAAGTGTACTATGACCAGGTGGAACACCTGATTTTGAATTTGCTGATGAACGCCATAGAGGCGATGCAGGGCAAACAGGGGTTGGTGATCATAGGAACAGGGTGTGGACTGGTACGGCCGGGAGAGCTGGCAGGCTGGTGGGTGGATGGCACACCAGCCGCGGGGGTGAGCTTCGTTTTTTTGCAAGTCAGTGATCCGGGGTGTGGCATAGATCAGGCCACGCTGCAGCAAATTTTTGAGGCTAACTTTTCAACGAAAGGCAAGGGCCGGGGGCTGGGCCTTTCGGCTACACTGGAAATTGTCAGGCTCCACAAAGGCCACATCGCCATCAAGAGCGGTAAAGATATCGGTACAACCGTCAGGGTCTTTTTTCCGGTTGAGCGGCCGCTCCCCTATTTTGACCAGCAGATTAACGGGACGATTCTGGTGATAGACCGGGAAGCCCTCGTGCGGGAAGGGCTGCAGGACATGCTTGGACTGGTAGGATTGCGCGTCCTAACAGCCGGCACTGAGGCGGAAGCTGTAGACCTGTTCCGGCGCCACCACCGGGAAATTGACGCCGTTATCTTGGACATAGGCGCCCCCAAAGAAAATGGCCGCGAAATTGCGGCCATGTTACGGTCTATTAATCCCGGTGTAAAAATCATCGTCGCCACGACCTACGCCCGGGAAGAAGCCAGACAACAACTCAACGAAGAAAACGTCGTAGCCTTTTTGCAAAAACCTTACGACCCGGATGCTCTGATTGCCAGGTTAAAAACTCTATTGCCTTAAAGGCAATGCGCTGCCCTAAGAGCAACGCCTGCGCCAAATGTAAGGGGAACTATTCGACGAAAATTTCGACGCGCTCGCCTGCTTCTTCGTCCACTACGTCAACGACCTTACCGTGGACCCCACTGCGGATATTTTGCATCAGTTTGTCGTAATCAAACCCCTCCATGTCCGGGGCAAAGCGCGCCCCCATTTTCAGGCCGACGTTTACCAGGCCCATCGGGATGTTGACGTTGACCTTGTTCCTGCCGGTGGATGTGTCGGTCACCCGCACGCGTAGCCAGCGGGCTGCGCTGGCGCCCTTAAGCGGTTCGGCCGGCCGGCCACCGGCGTCCTGCTCCAGGGCCCGCAGTAGTTCAGCCCCTTCGCTGGCCGTGATCTTGCCCTCTTCAATCATCTTCAAGATTTGCATTCGTTCTTCGTTGGTCGCCATTCGCCATTCTCCTTCGCAGGTGTAGCGGTGTTTACAATCCCTGTAAATCCAGGCGCATGATGGTTAGGGAACGCCTGGGCTGGAAATTCGCTTCTTTTAATAGTTGGTTAACCACTTCGTCGCCGGCCGGATGGGTGATCTCAATCGCGCCGCTGCGCAGGCTATCCAGGCGGCGTAGAAGCTTGGCCAGCAGCGGCCGTTCGAGCTGGCCGCGCCAGGTAGGGCTGATCCGCAAACTTAAGGTGTGCGGCCGGCCCCACTCACTTTCTGTCATGGCCAGGCCGGTCAATTGCCGGCCGTGGCGAGTCAGCCACACTTCCGTTTTCTGGCCGTTGAGCAGACCGGCCAGCCACTGCCAGAAGCTTCGCCGGTACTTATCGTGGGGTGTAGGCTCTGGCCAGCTCAATTCTGGGTGGACGCTGGCCCGGTCCAGGGCGTAGGCGTCCCGCCACTCCTGGCTGCGCATCGGCCGGATGTCTAGCCGACTATCGGCCGCCGCAAGGGGTAGTGGGCGGACGCGGGTCGTGGTCGTGTCCCAGCGTTGGATGCTGCCGACAGTAGCAAAATTCAACTGCTCGTACAGGTGGCGGGCGGCCGTATTGTTGGTTTCCACTTGCAGCAGCGCCATCCGGCTACCCCGGCGGCGTAAATATTCTATAGCTTCCACCATCAACGTCCGGGCGATGCCCCGGCGGCGGAAATCAGGGTGGACGGCCACGTTGGCAATTAAGTAACGGCCAGGCAGCCTGGTTTCAATAAGGGAGAGGTTGCCGACAATCCGGCCGTTCTCGTCCCAAACAAACCCAGGGATAAAACCTCTGGTCATTGTGCTAAGTCGCATGGCCAAGGGGGCCTGGTAGCTCAGGCTCATCCGGTCGCTCAGCAACCGCCGGCCGTCGGCGTCCAATAACGGCCCAAAGGTCAGGTCCAGCAGGTGCAATACCTGGCGCATGTCCCGGCCCACGTGAATGGGCCGGGGACCACTCTTGGGTTGGCTGGGAAGGGCGACAGGTGTAGCTAACATGATGGTTGGGTGAGACGTGAGGGGGCGCCCCCTCACGTTTCACATCTTAATTCTCCAGCGCCTCCAGTAACGTTTCGGCCTCTTCGGGCGTAATGACTTTGTTTTCTACCATCCGTAGAATTTTCATCTGCTCTTCCTCGGTCGCCTTTCGCTCTTTGGCCGATGGCGGGGGTGGCGGGCTCCAGCCGTGCCGCTGCGCCTGCCGGGCTAGTTTCTCCGCGTGGCGTACCGCTTTGGCGGTGGCCCGCTCGGCCCTGGCCGTAGCCTGCTGCACCTTTCTTTCGATTTCCGCGGAAAACTCCGGGCCAAAGCGGCCCTCCAACTTGCTAGAAAACTCGCTGAAGCGGTTGTTGATCTCGTCGGCAATGTGTGTGCCCAGGTCGTCCCAGTCAAACTCCATATCGGCGCCTTCCCAGGCCTCAGCCACCGGCTCGGCATCCTTCAGGATGATACGTCCCTTTGCGCTGAGAATCAAGGTAGTTTCGCCGTCGCCCAGCCGGCCGGACAGGTAGCCCTCTTCTTCGACGACTTTTTCCAGATTGCTCAGCCGGTTTTGAACACGGGGCGCGGTAGCTTCCACGTTGAGCGGCTCGCCAGCCGGCCAGCGGACGACGATGTCGCCCTGGGCACTGAGAGTGTGTTTGCCGGCCTTCAGGCCGCCCACCAGCCGGATGTCGCCGCTGATGTTGTCTACCTGGATCTGGCCGCCCAGATTGCGCAGGTTCAGGTCGCGCTGGCCCTGGCTGATGTGAACGTCGCCGTTGATGGTTTTCAGGGCCACGTCGCCCATCACGTTCTTAAGCTGCACGTCACCATTGGCGTAGGCGATGGCCAGGTCGCCGTGGACGCTGTTGATCGTAACGCCGGCAATGTTGCGCAGGCTGGTATCGCCCATAATTTCTCCGGCGCTGAACGGGCCGTTCAGGCCGCGAACAGCCAGGTCGCCGTGAATGGTACCCAGTTCGACGCTGCCCAGGTTGTGCAGGGCGGCGTCGCCCATGACGCTGGCCAGGTTAAGCGCGCCCTCGACGTTTTTAGCCGAGAGGTCGCCCTCTACTTCCACCACCTCAACGATTGCGGCGGCCGGGACCGTCAGGCTGAGGTCGCCGGAACACTCCAGGGAGAGCTGGTCTTCGCTTTCGATCGTCTGGCAGTTCTCTCCCTTAACCAGGACGGCCGCTTCGGACCAGCTCCGAATTTGCAGGTCGCCGTGGCAACGGACGACCAGGTGGGGCATTTTACTGGTTTCAAAACGTTCTTTGGTCATGATACTCTCCTCGCCGGCGTTTTAGTCCACGTAAATCTGGACCTGCTCGCCGTCCTCTTCGTCCTGAACGTCCACCAGCACCCCTTTTTCCGTGGCCAGGGTAGACAGCTCGTTCCAATCCAACCCCGCCGCTTCCGGGGTGAAGCGCTGGCCGAGGCGCATGCCAAACTTGACCAGACGCAGGGGGACGTTAACGGTGACTTTGTTTTTGCCGGTTGCCAGGTCACTGACCCGGATGTGGAGCCACGCCGGCCGGCCTTCCTGGCTGTCTCCGGACATAGCCGCAGCTACCGCAGGCGCTTTGGGCGGTTCGGGCGCGGCTTCAGGGGGTGGGGGTGGGGCGGCCGTCGTGCTAAGCAGCTCGGCCGCTTCGCCGGCGCTGATCTTGCCGGCCGCCAATAGTTGTAGTATTTCCTGGCGCTTGGTAGCGCCACTGTTTATGTCGGACATGATTACCTCCAGTTAGTAGACTACAAAAGTCTTAGAAGACTTTTGTAGTCTGATGGGATGTAAACAGGCTTGCCGGCAGCCTTTATCCACGTAATAGTTGAATGGCCTCGTCGGCGCTCAATTTACCCTGGGAAACCTGGGCCAGGATTTCGCGCCGCGTTTCGGGCGATACCGGACCAGGCTCACTTTCGCCCACTTCGTAGCCCAGGGCGCGAATAACTTCGTTCAGGCGGGCGCGCACGGCCGGGTAAGACATGCCCATTTCCTGCTCCACACGGTTGATTTTGCCTTCGCAGCGGACAAAAGTCTCTACAAACTGGAGCTGCTCAGGGCTCAGTTGGTAAAGCCGGCCGAGGGTAAAGTGGCCCTCCAGGCTGGTGTCGCAATTGCGGCAGTGGAGCCGGGTGACGTTTAAGCTCTCGTGACAGATAGGGCATTGGCCGATGACAGGATTCATCAACAACTCCTGGAAAGTGATGAGCAATGAGTAATGAGTACAGAAAATTTACTATCTTTTTGTCATAGTTAATAACACAATTGAATAATACAATGAAAATCGCCGCATGTCAAGATTTTATTGATATTGTTGTTGTGAAAATTGACAACACCATTAAGATTATTAGTTGAGCATCAATCTTTGTGCCCTCTCAGTGAACTCTGTGCCTCCCAGGTTTTGGCAAAAGCCAAAACTCGGCGCTCTGTGTTCTAGCTCTTTACTTCGCTTCGCGAAGGGTGAGGAGGGCGACGTAGCCGAAACCCAGGGCGCAGGTGGCCAGGAAGAATAGGGAGCCGTATTGCTGGCGGGCCAGGCAGAGGGCCACGCCCAGGGCGGCGTAAAGAGCCAGGAGCGCCTCGGCCAGGAAGATGGCGTCAAGGGGCAGGCGGTAACTGTCCTGGCCGGGAGCCAGCCAGGGGCGGCGAGCCGGGCCAGTGGTCATCCGGCCGAGACCCTTGGGGGTGCGGACGAAGGTGTGTCGCCGGCTGAAAATAGCCTGGAGTACGGCCCGGCCGGTGCTGGGCGCCAGGCCAATGGCTATCAAGAGCAGCGCCGGCAGGTAGCCCAGCCGCCGCCACCAATCGCGGTAGAGCACATACTGGCCGGCGACGAACAGGAGCGGCTGGCCAATGCCGGCCAGCCCAAAGCCGATGAACCAGGCTGGAAACTGGGCGTCCAGGTAAACCAACGGCACCTGGATCAGCAGCAAGACCAGCAGCAACAGATGGGTAAAATAGCCAGACATCGAGAGCAGAGCGTATAGCCGGGCTATCAGCGAGTGGTTCGGGTCGGCCAGGATGGAGCGGCCGAATTTGCGCAGGCATTGGGTAGAGCCTTTGGCCCAGCGGGCCTGTTGGTTTTTGTAGGCGGTGATGGTGGTGGGCAGCTCGGCTGGGGCGACCACGTCGGCCAGGAAGCGAGAGCGCCAGCCTTGGAGAATGGCCCGCGTGCTCAGGCACAGGTCTTCACAGACGGTATCCGTTTCCCAACCACCAACCTCTTCCAGGCATTGCCGCCGCCAGACGCCGGCCGAACCGTTGAACTTAGGGAAGAAGCCGGCCCGGTGGCGGACGGTCTGTTCCATGACAAAGTGCTTGTCCAGGGCAATGGTCTGGGCAGCCGTCAGGGGAGAGTCGGCCGGGTTCAGATGGCCCCAACGGGTCTGGACCATACCCAGGCCGGGATCGACGTAAAAGTGGGGAATGACCCGGCGCAGAAAATCCGGCTCCGGCCGGAAGTCGGCGTCAAAAACAGCAATAAAGCGGCCGGTGGCCCGGGCCAGCCCCGCCGCCAGGGCGCCAGCTTTGTAACCATGGCGCTGCTGGCGATGGTGCAGACAGATGTCCACGCCTCGCTGCCGGTGGGCCTGGACGAGGGCGGCCACAATTTCGGTGGTGTCGTCGGTGGAGTCGTCCAGGACCTGGATTTGTAGCCGGCCGGCCGGGTAGTCCAGTTCAACGGCCGCCTTGATGAGCCGGCCGGCGACGAAGCGTTCGTTGTAGATAGGAAGCTGGACCGTTACCGCCGGCCAGGCGTACCGCGGGATGCTGGGGCAGGCAAAGGAATCGTGGCGGCGCTGCCAGTACAACCAGAAGGTGACGACTCCCAGCAACCCAAAAAGCGAAATGCCGGCTGCAGCCAGCCCATAAACAACGATAAGATAGGTGGCTATCATTCTTCAGAGGTGCGTTCAACGACGACTTTTAGCCTTTTGTTAAACGTGCTACGCGGCAGTAAAACGCGCTTGTGGCATTTCTGACAAATCAGGCCAATGTCCGTACCCAGGCGGACAACCTGCCACTCGTAACTGCCGCAAGGATGCTTCTTGCGCAGGCGGACAACGTCGCCTAGCCTGACTTCAGTTAACACGGCGGGTGATTATAGCGCGGCCCCGGCGCTTCGCCACTTGCGGCATTCGCACCTGTAGGGGGGGCAGGATATACTTGAGGGAGATTGGAGATTAGAGATTGGAGATTGGGTTCAAGGAATGCTAGATTTAAACCCTGCAACTATTATTGCCCGGGCCGTCGTCTTGCTGGTGGCCTTTACGTTTCACGAACTGTCCCACGCCGTCACGGCCGATTACCTGGGTGATCCCACGGCGCGCCGGTTGGGGCGTATTACCCTCAATCCCCTGGCCCACCTGGACCCCATTGGCACGCTCTTATTGCTGGTGGCCGGCTTCGGCTGGGCCAAGCCGGTGCCGGTTAACCCCTACAATTTGCGGGGTAACCCACGGACTTCGATGGCGCTGGTTGCGGCGGCCGGCCCAATCTCAAATCTGATCATGGCCACTGTTTTTGCTTTGCCGTTTCGGCTGAACCTGGTTAATTTTGCGCCGGGCTCATCTGGCATCCTACCCTCGCCCGATCATCTCATGTCCGAATTTATCACGATCAATTTGCTCCTGGCCTTTTTTAACCTGATTCCTATTCCGCCGTTAGACGGCTACAAAATTTTATACGGCCTTCTGCCGCCGCAAATGGCTTTTAAATTGGAACCGTTGGAGCAATATGGGTTTCTTATCTTGCTGATTTTGGTCATGTTGGGGCAAGGTGTGCTGGGCCTTCTGATTGGAACGCCTGTGCTTTTGACGAGGTATATTCTAATAGGCGCGTGAGGTGAGATGGCTTTACCGGGTGGGACAGTTCTGGCGCAGCCTGGTAGCCAGGTCTTTGCCAGAGTCGGCCCACCAGGAGATCGCCGCCGTGCTCAGCCCGCCGGAAATGGCCTTATTCCAACGCTTTTCGTTAAAAGATCAATGGCACGGCCTGCGGGTGCTGCGGACGCTGCAAGCGGCCGGCCACACTCATCCGGACTTACTAACGGCCGCCCTGTTGCACGACGTGGGCAAGACCGCTATGCCCATCTCGATCTGGGAGCGGTCGTTGGTAGTTCTGACCGGCTGGTTGCTGCCCCGGCCGGCGGCCGCCTGGGGGCAGAGTGAGCCTCGCGGCTGGAGACGCCCGTTCGCCGTCCGGACACAGCACCCGGCCTGGGGCGCGGCCCTGGCCGAGGCCGCCGGCAGCAGCCCCCTGGTCGTGGCCCTTATCCACCGTCACCAGGACCCGCCGGAAGAAGCGACCAACGACGAAGAAGAGCGCCTGTTAGGTTACTTACAGTGGGCTGATGATCAGAGTTAGACTCAGGTGACAGTCACTTCCAAAAGTGACTGTCACCTGAGTCTAGGAGGTAGAATATGAAAGCAGAAACGTTGACGATTATTGGACTGGACCGTATTGGGGTATCGGTAGGGCTGGCACTGCATGAGGCCAAGGCCGAACTGCTTGTCGTGGGCCACGACAAAGAGCGAGAGGTGGCCCGGAAGGCCCAGGAGATGGGGGCGGTGGATCGGGTAGAGTGGAACCTGATTAACGCCGCCGCGGCGGCCGACATCCTGGTCCTGTCTGTTCCCTTGGCGGAGCTAGAGAACATGCTCCAGGTGATTGGGGATGACGTCAAGCCCCACGCCCTGGTGGTGGATCTGGCCGGCTTGAAGGGGCCGGCGCTGCAGTGGGCCGACAAACATTTACTACGGGGCCACTACGTGGGGGCCAGCCCGGTGCTGGCCGCCGCTGTCCTGGAGGATGGCGGCCAGACAGCCCGAGCCGACCTGTTCAAGCAGAGCGTCTTCTGCCTGGCGCCTTCGGCCAAGGCGGAGTCGAAAGCGGTGGAAACGGCCGTCAACCTGGGGCTGATTCTAGGCGCAACCCCGTTCTTCCTGGACCCGTACGAGTTTGACAGCCTGGTCCAGGGCGTGGAAGTAGCCCCCGGCCTGCTGGGGGCGGCCATGTTCCGGGCCGTGACCCAGTCGCCCGGCTGGCGGGATATTTTGCGCTTTGCCGGCCGGCCTTTTGCTCAGGTGACGGGGCTGATGGACGACGCCGACCTGGCCTCGCTGGCTTTCCACGACCAGGCGGCTACGCTGCGCTGGCTGGACGCCGCTCTGGAGGAGCTAAAGGTGGTGCGGCGCTGGGTTGCCGATGGCGACGCCGAGAACCTGAAATTGTTCCTGGACGATTTGCTCGTCCAGCGGGATCGCTGGCTAAAAGAGCGGGTGGAGAACGACTGGGACGAAAAGGTAGAAACGCCTGACCTGAGCACGATGAGTATCGGCAGCCAGCTCTTTGGCCTGGGCCGGTTGGGCGACCGGTTAGGTGGCAAAGACAAAAAGAAGAAAGAGTCGTGAGTCTGGCCGTGCCTGACCCAGAGCCCCGGCGGGCTGCCCCCCACCGGCCGCTACGCGTCTTGATGGTCGCCCCAACCTCTTTTTTCAAGGATTATGGCGGCCACATTCGCATCCTGGAAGAAACGCTGGCCCTGCAGGCGCTAGGCCATCAGGTTACGATTGTTACCTATTACAAGGGGGACAATATGCCTGGCCTGGACATCCGGCGCACGTCAGCTTTGCCTTACCACGCCGAGTACGATGTCGGTTCCTCGCGCCACAAGCTGGCTTTCGACACTTACCTGGCAGCGACAACGTTGGCGGTGGGCCGTCGCGTCTGGCCGGACGTGGTGCATGGCCACATGCACGAAGGAGCGTTGATTGGCGGGGCGCTGGCCCGGTTGCTGCGCGTCCCGTTGCTATTTGATTTCCAGGGCGGACTGACGGCCGAGATGATCGATCACGGTTTTCTCAACCCTGACGGCCGGGTTTACCCCTGGGCGCGCCGCTTGGAGAAGTTTATTTGCCACCTGCCCCAGGCGATTTTAACCAGCTCCCTGCGGGCGGCCGATCTGCTGCGGCGGGAGTTTAGCGTGCCGGCCGAACGCATTCACCCCCTACCGGACTGTGTGGACCTGGACCGCTTTGACCCCGGCCAATTTACCGAAGAGGCCAAGAACGCCCTGCGCCAAAAGTTGGGTATTCCCTTAGGCCGGCCCATAGTCGCCTACCTGGGGCTATTGGCTGATTACCAGGGTATTCCCCAGCTCATTGAAGCAGCGGCACGGCTGAAGCTGGCCGGGGAGGATGCCCACTTCCTGGTGATGGGCTACCCGAGGGTTGAGGAGTACCGCGCCCTGGCCACGGCCTGGCAGGTGGCCGACCGGGTGACGTTTACGGGCAGAGTGGAGTACCGCGACGCGCCCTTTTACCTCTCCTTAGGCGACGTGGCCGTTTCGGCCAAAGTCTCAGCGACGGAAGGCAGCGGTAAGGTGTTGAACTACATGGCCATGAGCCAGCCGGTGGTGGCTTACGACACGCCCGTCCACCGCGAGTACCTGGCCGACCTGGGAGTCTACGCCCCGGCCGGCGACGTAGCCTGCCTGGCGGCGTGCCTTCAGGAGTTGATTCATAATCCGCAGCGCTGTCACTGCCTGGGACAGAAACTTCGCCAACGGGTGGCCGGACGATACAACTGGCAGCAGGCTGGGGAGCAAATTACGGGGATTTACGCGCGGTTGGTGGGCGGCCGGTAGACTGACATATTGAAGACATGTGAGCGAACCAACAAGTAGATTTCAAAAAAGCCCCCAAAAAGTTGACAGAACCTGACACAAGGGGTACAATACCCTTTCGCATATTGCCAAGTCGGGGCGAGGCAGGCAATGGGGGACCCAATGGTCTTCCGGCCGGTTAGCGACACCCTACTGCCTCGATTCTGCACTGTGATAATAGGAGGGCGGCAACAGACGTGTTGCGCCCTTCATTTTTGCTTTTTTGCCACGAATTGCACGAATTCATTAATTTTCGTGCCATTCGTCCAATTTGTCGCTAGAAGATCTGTTCAGGGAGCAGGTGAAGGTTTCACAATAGGTGAGTATTCACGAGGTGAATGGAGAAAATGGCAAGACTTCCAATTAAAACGTACGCGCGTACGACCGATCCGCTGGAACTGCCCACGTTAATTGACGTGCAGTTGAACTCTTTTGAGCATTTTAAGAAGGAGAGCCTGGCGGAGTTATTTGAAGAGATTTCGCCTATTGAAAGTTTCAATGGCGATCTAAAGCTGTATTTTCCCAGCAAACATCCCGAGGTCGAAGGCTTTGACCTCAAATATTGGTTCGAAGAACCGAAGTACAGCGTCGAAGAGTGCGTCGAGCGAGACATGAGCTACGCCGCGCCCCTGTACGTCCGGGTTATGCTCTATAGTTCCGACCTGGACCAGCCTATCGTCCAGGACATTTTCATGGGCGATTTCCCGATGATGACGCCGTCCGGCACGTTCATTATTAACGGCACCGAACGGGTGGTCGTCAGTCAGTTGATTCGCTCCCCCGGCGTCTACTTCGAGGTGGAGGAAGAGCGGACCACCGGCCGGCCGCTGGCCATGGGTAAGCTTATCCCCGACCGGGGAGCCTGGATGGAGTTTGAAACCAGGAAGACCGATTACCTGACGGTTAAGTTTAACCGCAAGCGGACCGTTCCGGTGACGCTGTTTCTGCGCGCCCTGGCGGCCGTGGACGACGGGTTGGGCAATCCGCTCATCGCTCAAGGCTCAGACGAGGAGTTGCTGGCCCTCTTTGAGGATGTGGACACCAACCCTGAGCACCTTTACATCCAGGGCAGCATCGAGCAGGAGCCAACCTGGGACCCGGATAAGCCTACTGCCCAGCAGGCTTTGATTGAGTTTTACAAGCGCATGCGGCCGGGCGACCCGCCGACGCTGGACAACGCCACCCAGTACATGATTGAGCAGTTGTACGACCAGCGCCGCTACGACCTGGCCCGCGTCGGCCGGTACAAGTTGAACAAGCGACTCAACCTGCAAGGGGCTGTGCCGCTTAGCCATCGGACCCTCACCCAGCACGACATCGTCCAGGTGGTCCGCCACATGATCCTCATCAACAACGGCCAGGAAGGGGCAGACGACATTGACCACCTGGGCAACCGCCGGGTGAAGACGGTCGGAGAGCTGCTTCAGGCCAAGCTGCGCGTCGGCCTGCGCCGTATGGAGCGGGTGGTCCGCGAGCGCATGTCCATCCGCGATACGGACAATCTGACGCCGGTCTCGCTGGTCAACATCCGGCCGGTGGTGGCCGCCATTCGCGAGTTCTTCGGTAGCTCGCAGTTGAGCCAGTTTATGGAACAGGCCAACCCGCTGGCCGAATTGACCCACAAGCGGACGCTCTCTGCCCTGGGTCCGGGCGGTCTGCGCCGCGAACGGGCCGGCTTCGAGGTCCGCGACGTCCATCACAGCCACTACGGCCGCATTTGCCCTATCGAGACGCCGGAAGGTCCGAATATCGGCCTGATCGGCCGCCTGGCAACATACGGCCGGGTCAACAACTACGGCTTTATCGAGACGCCCTACCGCCGGGTGCGCAATACCATTCCCGGCGACGGCGACGAGTTGGTGAACCACGACGCCTTTGAAGACCTGGTGGACCCGGGCACAGGCGAGGTCATCGTCAGCGCCGGGGAAACGATTACCGAAGAGAAAGCCAAAGCTATCAAGGAAGCCGGGATTGAGCAGGCGCGTGTGGTGCCGTTCCTGACTGACGAGATCGTCTACATGTCGGCCGACGAGGAAGACCGCTACACGATTGCCCAGGCCAACGCCGAGCTGGACGCCCGCAAGCAGTTTGTCGGCAAGCGGATTTCCGCCCGCCGCAACCAGCAGTTCCGTTTTGCCTCAGTGCAGCGCATTGACTTCATGGACGTCGCTCCACGCCAGATCGTCGGCATCTCGGCGGCGTTGATCCCATTCCTGGAGCACGACGACGCCAACCGGGCCTTGATGGGTTCCAACATGCAGCGCCAGGCCGTGCCCCTGTTGCAGCCGGACGTACCGATGGTCAGCACCGGCATGGAATGGCAGGCGGCTTATAACTCCGGCCAGGTGGTCATTGCCGACGAAGAGGGTGAGGTGATTAGTGTCACCGGCGACCGGATTGTGGCCATGACGGCCAACGGCCCGCGCACCTACAACCTGCGCAAGTACAACCGCTCTAACCAGAGCACCTGCATTGACCAGCGGCCGGTCGTCGTCAAGGGCCAGCGCATCGTGCCGGGTACTGTCCTGGCCGATAGCTCCTCGACTCAGTTTGGCGAATTGGCTTTGGGCCAGGACGTGGTCGTCGCTTTCCTCTCCTGGGAAGGCGGCAATTACGAGGACGCCATCCTGGTCAGCGAGAAGATGGTGCGCGAGGACCGCTTTACCTCGGTCCACATTGAGAAGCACGAAATCGAGGCTCGCGATACCAAGCTCGGCCCCGAAGAAATCACCTATGACATTCCCAACGTCAGCGAGGATGCCCTCAAGGACCTGGACGAGCGTGGTATTATCCGCGTCGGCGCCGACGTGAAGGAAAACGACATCCTGGTGGGCAAGATTACGCCCAAGGGTGAAAAAGAACTGAGCCCGGAGGAAAAGCTGCTGCGGGCCATTTTTGGCGACAAGGCGCGCGAAGTGAAGGATTCCAGCCTGAGACTGCCGCACGGCGCGCGGGGCAAGGTGGTGGACGTACAGGTCTTTAATCGCCAGCAAGACCGCGACCTCCCGGCCGGGGTAGAAACCATGGTCCGCGTTAGCGTGGCCCAACGGCGCAAGATTGCCGAGGGTGACAAGATGGCCGGCCGGCACGGCAACAAGGGCGTTATCTCCAAGGTTGTCCCGGTCGAGGATATGCCCTTCCTGGCCGATGGTACGCCGGTAGACATTATTCTCAACCCGATTGGCGTCCCCGGCCGTATGAACCTGGGCCAGATCCTGGAAACACACCTGGGCTGGGCGGCCAGCCGCCTGGGCTTCCGGGCCATTACCCCTGTCTTTGACGGGGCTAACGAGAATGAGATTGCCGCCGAACTGGCCCGCGCCTGGCTGGTAGACCGCGGCTGGGACGTAACCAGCGACTGGACCTGGGACTGGCTCCGAGAAATGGAATATGACCTGGAGTCGTTGCAAGACGACGAGGAAGCGCGGGTTCTCTTCATCACCGCCTGGCTAGGCGAAGAAGGATACGACGTAGACCGGTTGCAGAATGACCGGGTCTATACCCGCCGGTCGGTGGCCCGGGAATGGCTGCGTACGCGTGGTTGGGACCCGGACCAGGTGATACCGGCCGATACAAATGACATGACCAAGGCGGATTGGGTGCCTTACGACGAACAGTCTATCGAGGTCTGCCTGCGTGAGTGGTACAGCTTCATGCTGGAAGCGCACGGCGACGACCTTCCCGAAGAACTGCACGTCGATCCCAAGGAGTTAACGCCGGAGGCGGTGCGGGCCAACGCCGGGCGAATTGCCCTGGCCACCGGCTTTCCGGTGCCGACTCTGGGCAAAGAACGTCTCCACGACGGCAAGACAGGTGATCCCTTTGCCCAGCCGGTGACGGTTGGCATCATTCACATGCTTAAGCTGGCCCACCTGGTCGAGGACAAAGTCCACGCCCGCTCTACTGGCCCGTACTCGCTAGTGACGCAGCAGCCGCTAGGTGGTAAAGCCCAGTTTGGTGGCCAGCGTTTCGGCGAGATGGAAGTCTGGGCTCTGGAAGCGTATGGCGCAGCCCATACGCTGCAGGAAATGCTCACCGTTAAATCAGATGATGTGCAAGGTCGGGTGAAAACCTACGAGGCTATTGTCAAGAACGAGCCAATCGAAGAGCCGGGCATTCCCGCCTCTTTCCGCGTACTTGTCAAGGAACTGCAGAGCCTGGGCCTGGCCGTAGAGGCGGTTACTGAGTCTGGCGAAGTCATCCGCTTCGGGAAAGAGGACGACAAACGCAACCGGCACTGGGTTGGAACTGGTCTAATGGACCTGGCCCGGAGCCGCCGCTAGTTACAAACTCTGGGCGGGGCAACAAGAAGTTCCACTCCACGTTGCCCCGCCCAAAAAGCAGCACATTTACTATTTGACAGTTATACCGGTTATGGTAAAATGGCCCGTTGGATTTTTGAGCGGGCCGTAACTGAGTTTTCCAAAATTCAGGTTACGAATTATATAAAATGAATCATACCGGAGGCCATCGAAGTAAGTTCGATGGCCTCCGTTGTCGAGTATAGAAGGAGAAGGTAACAGTGCCGACTATTAATCAACTCGTGCGCAAAGGGCGCACGCCTAAGACGAAGAAGAGTAAGTCGCCAGCGTTACAATATACTCTTAATTCATATAAACAGCGCCGGACACGTCAGGCCAAGGGCGCGCCGCAGAAGCGTGGCGTTTGCACCCAGGTGAAGACGATGCCACCTAAAAAGCCGAACTCGGCGCTGCGCAAGGTGGCGCGTGTGCGCCTGAGCAATGGGATTGAAGTGACCGCTTATATTCCTGGTGAAGGCCATACCCTGCAGGACCACTCAGTAGTGTTGATTCGCGGCGGCCGGGTGAAAGACTTGCCTGGTGTCCGCTACCACATTGTCCGGGGAACCCTGGACACGAGTGGTGTGAATAACCGCAAGCAGGGGCGTTCAAAGTACGGCACGAAAGCGCCCAAGTGATTGTAATTGGGTAATTAAGTAATTGAGTAACTACCTAATTGCTTCATTACTCAATTACTTCTTCAGGAGTAGAGTATGCCAAGACGTTATCGTCCAGAAAAGCGGGAAGTGACGCCCGACCTGCGTTACAACAATATAATTGTAACCATGTTCATTAACCGGCTGATGACAGCCGGCAAGAAAAGCGTAGCCCAAGGCGTTGTCTATGACAGTTTCGACCTGGTTGAGCAGCGGACCAAACGCAACCCGCTGGAAGTTTTTGAACAGGCGATGCACAATGCCACGCCTCAGATTGAGGTAAAGCCGCGCCGGGTAGGCGGTGCTACCTACCAGGTTCCTATGGAAGTGCCGGCAACTCGCCGCACGTCGCTGGCTATTCGCTGGATTTTAATGGCGGCCCGCAAACGCAGTGGCCGCTCGATGGCAGAACGGTTGGCGGCTGAATTGATGGACGCGGCCAACGGGCAAGGCGCGGCCGTTAAGCGCAAGGACGACACGCACCGCATGGCCGAGGCCAACCGCGCCTTTGCCCATTACAGATTTTAGAGTATTTAGGAAAGAGACTTTTGAAGTTTTGGAAGCTTCAAAAGTCTGATGATCTACCATGTCTCGCTATCCGTTAGAAAAAGTTCGGAACATCGGCATTATTGCCCACATTGACGCTGGTAAGACCACGACGACCGAACGCATCCTGTACTATACCGGCCGAATTCACCGCATGGGCGAAGTCCATGAGGGTACTGCCACCATGGACCACATGGTCCAGGAGCAGGAGCGGGGTATTACCATTACGTCGGCGGCGACGACGACGTTCTGGCTCGATCACCAGATCAACATCATTGATACCCCTGGCCACATTGACTTCACGGCCGAGGTGCAGCGCAGCTTGCGGGTTCTGGATGGCGGCGTGGTCGTCTTCGACGCCGTGGCTGGCGTCGAGCCGCAGTCGGAAACTGTCTGGCGCCAGGCCGACCAGTACGGCGTGCCGCGCATTTGTTTTGTCAACAAGATGGACCGGTTAGGTGCGGACTTCGAGCGCACGGTCAATATGATCCGTGACCGGTTGAAGGCCAACCCGTTACCCATCCATTGGCCCATTGGCCAGGAAAACGGTTTCCGGGGCATCGTAGATCTCCTGACGATGGAAGCGGCCGTCTGGAAGGAAGAGGATCTGGGCGCCAGAGCAGTGGTCGTGGAGATTCCCGAAGAAGTGCGGGAACAGGTCGAAGCGGCTCGCGAACGCATCATGGAAAATATCATCGAGACCGATGATGAGTTGATGAATCGTTACCTGGAAGGAGAGGAAATCTCTGTAGCCGAGCTGCGGGCGGCGCTGCGACAGGCCACCATCCGCCGGCTGGTGACGCCGGTGTTGTGCGGCTCAGCGCTGCGCAACAAAGGCATCCAGCGGGTGTTGGACGCCGTGGTCTATTACCTGCCGTCGCCATCGGATATCCCGCCGATTACGGGTGTAAACCCGGAAACAGGCCAGGAAGAAACGCGCGCGGCCGACGACGACGTACCAATGGCGGCATTGGTCTTTAAGATTGTTACCGACCCCTATGTTGGCCGGCTGGCCTACTTCCGGGTCTATTCCGGTGTCGTTGAGGCCGGGTCAAACGTGTTGAACGGCACGAAGAACCGCAAGGAGCGAATTGGCCGGGTGCTGCGCATGCACGCCGACCGCCGTGAAGACCTGACCAGGGTTCAGGCCGGCGATATTGCCGCCACGCTAGGGTTAAAGGATACCTTCACCGGCGATACGTTGTGTCAGCGAGGGCACCCCATTATCCTGGAAGCGATTGAGTTCCCGGAACCGGTAATCTCGCTGGCCATAGAGCCGAAGACGACGCTGGACCAGGACAAGATGGGCATGGCTCTGAAAGCCCTGGCCGAAGAAGACCCGACGTTCCAGGTTCGCGTGGACGAACAAACAGGCCAGACCATTCTTTACGGCATGGGCGAACTACACCTGGAAGTCCTGGTAGACCGAATGCTGCGTGAATTTAAAGTGGCGGCCAACGTCGGCAAGCCACGCGTGGCTTACCGAGAAACCATCACCCGGCCGGTGGAGAAAGTAGAAGGGCGCTTTATCCGCCAGACAGGCGGCCGTGGCCAGTACGGCCACGTGATTTTAGCCCTGGAACCGCTGGAACCGGGCTCTGGTTTTGTTTTTGAAAACGCCATTATTGGCGGCGCGATTCCCAGGGAGTTTATCCGGCCGATTGAAGACGGCATCCGCGAAGCGATGGAAGGCGGCGTGCTGGCCGGCTACCCGCTGGTGGACATCAAAGCTATCTTAATTGACGGCTCCTACCACGAGGTGGACTCTTCGGAGATGGCCTTTAAGATTGCCGGCTCTATGGCCTTGAAAGAAGGCGTGCAAAAGGGGCGGCCGGTCCTTCTGGAGCCGATTATGGACATCGAAGTGGTCGTCCCTGAGGAATACACCGGCGACGTCATCGGCAACCTGGCAGCCCGGCGCGGGGCTATTGAAGGTATGGAGATGCGCTCCAATGGCGTTCAATCCATCAAAGCCAAATCACCGCTGGCAGAAATGTTTGGCTACGCTACCGCCTTGCGCTCGATGACCCAGGGACGGGGCACTTTTACAATGGAATTTGACCATTATGCCCCGGTGACCCAGGAAGTTGCCGACGCGGTGATGAAGGGCGGAAAATAAAGAGGTAACTAGGTAATTGGTAATTGGTTATTGAACACCTGACCAGTAACGAATAACTAATAACTAAGGTAGAGAAAAGGAACATGGGAAAGGAAAAGTTTGCACGGACCAAGCCACACTGCAACATCGGGACGATCGGGCACATCGACCACGGGAAGACGACGCTGACGGCGGCGATC
>JAKEFB010000148.1 GCA_022616275.1 Chloroflexota bacterium | reverse complement strand
TGCCGGCGTGCCGCGACCGATCTCCCGGAAAGCATGGTAATCCCACATGTGTGGCGTAATGCTGTTCGGATGGTAGGGCAATTGCGTGGACAGGCGGTAAGCCTCTTCAACACAAATAGAGAGGCGGCTGGAATCGGTGAGAGAGGAGCCGGAAATCTTGAAGCCGGTGGCCAGGTCGTTAATGTAGTCGCAGGAATCGGCGTGGATGGAAACCAGGGCAGTGGCGCTGTAACCCTGGAGCCGGGGGTCAAACTCGGCCAGAATTTCAGTCGGCACTCCGGCCGCCCGCAGCCGGCCGGCCACCTGTTCGGCAATGTTAGACGTAACCTGGGCCTCGGTCAATCCATCGCTACAAACGGCCCCGCTGTCGTTGTCCTTGTGGCCGGCAATCAGGCCAATCCGCAGCGGGCCGGGGCTTTGGGCCAGCCGTTGTGTGACCGGGAGCTGTTCCCGGTTTTTGACGATAGGAGCCGTCAGAGCCAGCGGGTCTGCCCCCACCCCGGCCGCAGCCACCGCTTCCACGTTGCCCTCTACCGGGCTAAAGTACCAGTAGGTGATCAACATGCCGGCCGTAGCCAGGACCAGGAAGACGACAATGGGTACGTTGCGGCGTAACAGGCGAAAAAGAAACGGCGTTGGTGCTCGCCAGGTGGCATTACGACTGTCTGGGCGCATTATGTCTATATTCTACACAGGCCAGGGGCGTTTGTCACCCCCTCTTTTTCAGCGTACAATGACCCTGGCATTATGAAAAATTCATGATAATCCAATAACTTTCTGATGAAAGCTATTCATAATAATAGGATTCAGGAGTTTAGGAAAACAATATGGATGATCAGTCTCCAAATCCCAGAACACAAATTCCAACGTGGGTCTGGATTTTGACAATTTTGGCCGTAATCTTCGGCCTGCAATTTTGGTTTAGCGGCCAGTTTAACGGCCCGGAAAGTATTCCCTTGTCCCGGTTTGCCAGCTACGTGCAAAACGACGAGGTAGAACGGGCAGAAGTAGATGGCAACCAAATAAACATTCAGTTGAAGAATGGACCGGTGTTAAGTTCGGTTAAGGGCGATGACGACCTGCTGGCACAACTGGAGAGCCTCGGTGTGCCGGAGGAGGTGTTGGCGACTGCACCGATTTATTTCCGTGATTCTTCCAGCCGGGACACTTTCTTAAGTATTGCCCTGACCGTAGGCCCGGTGTTATTGTTGGTCTGGATTTTTGTCCGGGGCTTCCGCCAGATGCAGGGAGGCGGCAATAGTATCTTTAGCTTCGGCCGCAGCCGGGCCAGAGACCTGACGGCCGGCAACCGGCCGACAGTTACCTTTGACGACGTGGCCGGCGTGGACGAGGCTAAGGAAGAAGTGAAGGAAATTGTCCAATTCCTGCGCGAACCGGAACGCTTTATCCAGGTCGGGGCGCGCATTCCCAAAGGGGTGCTTATGGTTGGCCCGCCAGGCACGGGTAAGACGCTCCTGGCCCGGGCGATTGCTGGCGAGGCCGGCGTGCCTTTCTTCCACATTTCCGGCTCTGAGTTTGTGGAAATGTTCGTCGGTGTGGGCGCCAGCCGGGTACGAGATCTGTTCAGCAAGGCCAAGCAGCACGCCCCGGCCATCGTCTTCGTGGATGAAATTGACGCCGTCGGCCGGCAGCGTGGCGCGGGGCTGGGCGGCGGCCACGACGAACGGGAGCAGACGTTGAACCAGATCCTGGTCGAGATGGACGGCTTTTCTAACGAGACTAACGTCATCGTCATTGCCGCCACCAACCGGCCTGACGTGCTGGATCCGGCGTTGCTGCGCCCCGGCCGCTTTGATCGCAAGGTCATCGTGGATTTACCGGACTTGCGCGGCCGGGAAGCCATTTTGAAGGTCCACATACGCGGCAAGCCTATCTCCAGCAAGATAGACCTGAGCGAGCTGGCCCGCCTGTCGGCCGGCTTTTCTGGGGCCGATCTGGAAAACATGGTCAACGAAGCGGCCATCTTTGCTGCCCGGCGTGGCCGGAGCGAAGTTCTGCCGCTGGACTTTCAGGATGCCTTTGACCGGATTGTCATGGGGCCGGAGCGGAAGAGCCGGGTGATGAGCGAAGAAGACAAGGAGCTGACCGCCTTCCACGAGGCCGGCCACGCGGTGGTCAGCTTCAACCTGACCTACACCGACCCGGTGCAGAAAGTAACGATTATCCCCCGCGGCCGGGCCGGTGGCTACGTCATGTCGTTGCCGGAAGACCGCCTGACGATGAGCCGCGAACATTTCGACGACCAGATCGCCTTTGCCTTTGGCGGCCGGGCAGCCGAAGAGGTCTTTTTTGGCCGGATTACTACCGGCGCGGCCGCCGATCTCCAGCAGGCGACCCGCATTGCCCGGGCGATGATTATGCAGTACGGCATGAGTGATTCCATTGGCCTGCGCACCTTTGGCGAACAACAGGGCAGCATCTTCCTCGGCCGGGACTTTACCTACGGCCGGGACTATAGTGAGGATGCGGCCAAGGCCATTGACCAGGAAGTAACTCGTATCCTGGAGGAAAACTACGCCCGCGCCAAGCGGCTCATTGAGCAGAACAAGAATAAGCTGGTCGAGCTGGCCCACGCCTTAATGAGGGTGGAAACGTTGGACCGGCAAGAGTTTGACGACCTGATGAACAGCCAGGCGCCGGCGACGAGGCCGGTAGAGGTAGCCGTTTCCAATAGCCGGGTATGATCGAGGTAAAATGGGATGGCGTTGTGGCCACCGTGGCCCTGAACCGGCCGGAGAGCCACAACGCCTTTAATCCTCCCATGATTGCCGGGTTGACGGCCGTTTTCCGGGAACTGGGCCAGCGCGAAGATGTGCGGCTGGTGGTGTTAACGGGAAACGGCCGTTCTTTTTGCGCCGGGGCCGACCTGGCGACGATGCGGGCCACGGCCGATTACACCTTTGACGAGAACGTGGCCGACGCCCAGGCCATCTTTGACCTGATGTGGGCCCTGGATAGCTGCCCCAAACCAGTCATCGGCCGGGTGAACGGGGCAGCCATTGGCGGTGGGGCTGGGCTGGTCAGTTGTTGTGATGTTGTCGTCGCCGTAGAGCGGGCGACGTTCGCTTTTAGCGAGGCCCGGCTAGGGTTGGTGCCGGCCGTCATTTCACCCTTTGTCCTGGCCAGGATTGGCGTGAGCCACGGCCGGGAGTTGTTCCTGACCGGCGAGCGTTTTGACGCCCGCCGCGCCCAACAAATTGGCCTGGTCCACCACGTGGTGGCTGAGGAGGAGCTGGACGCGGCCGTGGCCGAACGCGTGGAGCAACTGCTGCTGGCTGCGCCGGGGGCCCAGGCGGCAGCCAAAGAGCTGATCCGCGCCGTGGCCTACCAGCCTAAAGAAGCAATGCGGGCCTTGACCGCCGAGTTGATTGCCGGCCGCCGGGCCAGCGACGAGGGCCGGGAAGGCATGAGTGCCTTTTTGGAGAAGCGGAAGCCTTCCTGGCAACAAGAGGAAGAGTAAGAACTTCGTCCTAATTTTGCCCGGCCCGGATTTTGCTCAACCCGGATTGACAAATCCGGGTTGAGGTTAGGGCTTTTTTCTCCCGCGCCTGGTGAAATCTTCTGGATTTCGGTATAATGAACCTGGGGTAGTTTAGAAGAAAAGCAGGGGTTCGCCTGTTCAGTTAGCGCAATAGAAGGAGGAGCAAAATGTCCGGTCGCGCTGCTGCGGTTTTCCTCTTGGTCTTTGTGCCAGTGGTTATTTTGAGTTGGCTGATCCGTTCGGCCGGTCAGGCCGGCCAGGTGTTGGCCCGGGGTCCGGCCGGGGGAACATCCCAGGGTGTTGAGTTTATCGGGCAAGTGGGTGGCTGGGTATACAGCGTTGCCCAGGAGGGGGATTATGCCTACGTGGGTGTAGGACCCCGGTTGGTGATTCTGGACGTGAGCGATCCGTCGCTGCCGGTCCAGGCTGGCTCTTCTGATCCCTTGCCAGGTATCGTGTACGACGTGGCTATCAGCGGCACGTATGCTTACGTGGCCAATGGCGAGGGTGGTCTGCGTATTTTCGATGTTGCCAATCCGGCCGCCCCGGTAGAAGTGGGTAGCTATGTCACCGGCGACGAGGCCATAAGCGTGGCCATCGCCGGTGACTTTGCCTATATTTCCTCGGGAGGCCTCCACATCTTGGACATTGCTGACCCTACCACGCCTGTTCAGGTAGGTTTCTATGGCCAAAGCGGAAACAATATCGCTGTTTCCGACCAGCATGTTTACTTCCTTAGCGGTGCTTACCCTAACGTTGATTTGCACGTCGTGAGTGTTGTCAATCCGGCTCTTCCCATCCAGGTAGCCACCTATTATGTGCCCGGAGGAATAACAGATTTCGTCCTGGATGGAAACTACGCCTACGTGTCTCACCCGGGGTTTAGTATTTATGACTACCCTGCGGGCCTGCGGATTGTAGATATCTCCATTCCGAGTTCGCCTCAAGAAATCGGTTATTATGAGACATCAACAAGTGGAGATGCCGTGGCGGTAGCCGACAGTAATGCCTACCTGGTTACTTCAGCCATCAATCATAGCGATCTCGTCGTCGTCAACGTCTCTAACCCGGTTTCACCAACTCAGGTCGGTTTATACGAGGGACTAGGCGAAGTGGAGGACTTAGCTATTGGCGCTGGGATTCTTTTGGCGGCCGAGATTAGCGATTATGAGTACCAGGGTGGGGGCCTACGCCTTCTGGACGTAGCCGACGCGGCCAACCCGGTTGAAGTCAGCTTTTACGACACAGTAGAGCCATGGTGGTTTAGCGGCCTGGGTGAAATTATTGCTTCCGATAGCTATGTTTACTCATTTAGAGACTCGACCAATTTTCGAGTTTTCAACGCTACCGACCCGGCCGCACCAACTATTGCTGTCAATTATGGCTCGCCCTGGTATCTTCAAGACCTGGCCGTCAGTGGTACATACGCCTACGCGGCCGCTGGACCGGACGGGTTGCGCATCCTGGATGTATCCGATGCCTTCGACCCGGCTGAGGTTGGTTCTTATACTACACCTGGCTCTATTCGGGAAGTTGTCGTTCAGGGCAATTACGCGTACCTGGGTGAGGTGGATGAAACGCCCGGATCTAATGGTGGGGCTCTGCGGATTATTGATATTTCTGACCCGCTGTCTCCCACACAGGCTGGCCTCTACGAACCTGGGGGCCTGATTGGTGTTTGGCAGTTGGCCGTGGAAGGCGATTACGCTTACCTGCTAACGGGCGGGGACGGCGGCGTTTATAACTCAATTTTCTACGTTGTAGATGTATCTGATCCAACCAACCCGGTTGAGATTGGTCTCCGGCCGAGCATTGACTACTATCATTCGGCCGACTTGGCCGTCTCTGGTAGTTATGCTTATTTGTTACGTTACCAAGGCATTGCCGTCCTGGACGTTTCAGTACCGATGACGCCAACTGAAATTGGTTTTTACGAGCAGTACGGTGAAGACCTGGACCTGGCTGGCGACTATGCTTACGTGATTGACCCGCCGAACGGTCTGCGCATTATAGATGTGAGCAACCCGCTGTTGCTGGCAGAGGTTGCTTCTTATAACACCCCGTACCTGGCGCTGAATGTGGCTGTGCAGGGGCCTATTGTTTACGTGGCTGATCAGGAGGGCGGCTTCTACACCCTCTGGTTTAACCCGCCGGTTTCTGCCGCCATACCGGCCTCAGGAGGCGCTCTGGTTTCACCCCTGGATGGGACGACCTACACCTTCCCGGCCGGTACGTTCACCGACACCGTCATTGTCACCCATACCCCGCGCTTTCACGGCAGCCTGCCGCCAACCGGCGACCTGGTTGGTATCGGCCACTCCTTTGAGGTGACGGCCGTCTACAGCAGCACCGGCCAGCCGGCCCAGCCCGTCCAGCCCTATACCATCACCATTGGTTACAGCGAGGCTGAGAAAGGGCCGGCCATTGAGGACACCCTGGCCCTTTATTATTGGAACGGAAACCAGTGGCTGCTTGAACCAGGCAGCCTGGTGGATACGGCCGCCAATACGATAATCGCTACGCCCAATCACTTCTCAGCCTGGGCGGTCTTAGGCGAGGTCTTCCGCTTTTACCTGCCCATCGTCAGGAAGAATTGATAGCTGAGTCTGCTGAAAAAAGTACCTGGACTGCGCAGAACGCCGTGAAATACCAGAGAGAAAATTCGAGAAATTCGTGCAATTCGTGGCTTTCTTCAGGAGTCTCATAGCTTCCTGGAAACGAGCCGTCCGGGGCTGGCGGGAGCGGGCGCGCTGGCTGAAGCGGGAGACGCTGGCCCTCTATCTGGCCTATCGCGATCCCCGGGTACCCTGGTACGCCCGCCTGTTCATCATGGCCGTGGTCGCCTACGCCCTCAGCCCGATTGACCTGATCCCGGACCCTATTCCGGTGTTGGGCTACCTGGACGACCTGGTGCTCATTCCCCTGGGGATTGCCCTGGCCCTACGCATGATCCCGCCGGCCGTCATGGCCGAGGCCCGGGCGCGGGCCGAGGCCTTGGCCGGCCGTGACAAGCCCACCAGCCGGGCGGCCGCGGCCGTTATTGTGCTTATCTGGTTGGTTGTGGTCGTTTCGGTTATGATGATGATCAGATAACCGTAACCTCCCGGAGGTTGCCAACCTCCGGGAGGTTTTGAGAGACATGAGCGAACAGGCAACGATTGAAAACGCCCCCCGGCCCCGGACGCGGCAGAGTCTGGCGGCCGATTTGCGCCGCCTGGGCCTGGCTCCGGGGATGGCCGTCCTGGTCCATTCGTCCCTCAGCTCGCTGGGCTGGGTGACTGGCGGGCCGGTGGCGGTTATCCAGGCCTTGCAAGATGTATTAACCCCCCAGGGAACGCTGGTCATGCCGGCCCACTCCAGCGATTACTCCGAGCCGTCTTACTGGCGTCACCCGCCGGTGCCTGAGGCGTGGTTCCAGGTGATTCGGGATGCCATGCCGGCTTTTGATCCGCGCCTGACGCCGACGCGGGGCCTGGGGCGCATTGCCGAACTGTTCCGCACCTGGCCGGACGTGTACCGCAGCTACCACCCCCGTGACTCCTTTGCCGCCTGGGGCCGCCACGCCGGAGCGGTGACGGCCGGCCATTCGCTGGATTACGGCCTGGGTGAGCAATCGCCCCTGGCCCGCGTCTACGACCTGGACGGCCGGGTGCTGCTCCTGGGGGTGGGCTACGACCGCAACACCTCCTTTCACCTGGCCGAGTACCGCGCGCCTGGGGTCGAGCCTTTTATTGAGGCCGGTCCTGTCCTGCAAGACGGCCGGCGCGTCTGGCAGACGTTCCAGGACATTGTCACGGACTCCGACATTTTCCCGGACATTGGCGCGGAGTTTGAGGCCACCGGCCGGGTGACGGTGGGGCAGGTCGGTTCGGCCGAATGCCGCTTCTTTTCCCTGCCGGCGGCCGTGGATTTTGCCCAGGCGTGGTTGACGAATTACCGGCAGGAAGAAAGTTAAAATGTTCAAGAAGATTCTGGTCGCCAACCGGGGCGAGATTGCCCGCCGTATCTTCCGCGCTTGCCGGGAGTTGGGGGTGCGCTCGGTAGCCATTTATTCCGAGGTGGACCGCAGCGCGCCCTGGGCGCGGTCGGCCGACGAAAGCTACCAGTTGGCTGGCGTCACCGCCAGGGAGACGTACCTCAACCAGGAAGCCATCCTGGCCATTGCCCGCCAGGCCGGGGCCGACGCCATTCACCCCGGCTACGGTTTCCTGAGCGAAAACGCCGGCTTTGCCGAAGCCTGTGCCGCCAACGCCATCCACTTTATCGGGCCAACGCCAGCCGCCATGCGCGCCCTGGGCAGCAAGGCCGGGGCGCGGGCCCTGGCCCAACAGGCTAACGTGCCGGTCATACCTGGCGTGGACGGGGCCGGGCAAAGCGACGCCGAACTGCAAGGCGCGGCCGGACAGATCGGCTTCCCGGTGCTCATTAAAGCCAGCGCCGGCGGCGGGGGCAAGGGGATGCGCGTCGTCTGGTCGCCGGAGCAGTTCGCCGGCGAACTGCACACGGCCCGCAACGAATCCCTCTCTTCCTTCGACAGCGATCATGTTTTAGTCGAAAAATATTTCAATGAAATCCGCCACGTCGAAGTCCAGGTCTTGGGCGACCAGCACGGCCACATCGTCCACCTCTTCGAGCGCGAGTGCTCCGTGCAACGGCGGCACCAGAAAATTATCGAGGAAAGCCCCTCGCCGGCGGTGACGCCGGAGTTGCGCCAGCAGATATGCCAGGCGGCGCTGTCCCTGGCCCGGGCCGTCGGTTACGTCAGCGCCGGCACGCTGGAGTTTGTCGTTACGCCGGAAGAAGACTTTTACTTCCTGGAAATGAATACCCGCTTGCAGGTAGAGCACCCGGTGACGGAATTAGTGGCGGGCGTGGACCTGGCGGCCTGGCAAATCCGTCTGGCGGCCGGCGAGCCACTCACCTTTACCCAGGATGACCTTACGCAGCATGGCCACGCCCTGGAGTGCCGCATTTATGCCGAAGACCCGGCCCACAACTTCCTGCCCTCGATTGGCGAGATTACTTTTTATCGGCCGCCGGCCGGGCCGGGAGTGCGGGTGGACGACGGCATCGAGAGCGGCACCCAGGTGAGCCCTTATTACGACCCCATGCTGGCCAAAGTCATTACCTGGGGCGACGACCGGCCGGAGGCCATCCGCAAGATGGTCCGCGCCTTGCAGGATACGGTCGTCCTGGGGGTGACGACCAACATTCCCTACCTGGTGGACATCTTGCAGCACCCGGAGTTTGTCGCCGGCCGGATCAGCACCCGCTTCCTGGCCGACCACCTGGAGCCCTGGCGGCCGGCGGCCGACACCAGCAACAGCACCTGGCTGGCCCTGGCCGCCTTTGAGGCGCTGCACGGTGGGGCGAAACGCGCCGCTGCGGCCGGGGATGGAGACGTCCATCCAGCCCAGCCCGACCCCTGGAACGAAGCTACAGGCTGGCGCAACGTTCGCTTCTAATTTGAATTCGTCAAATTCGCCCAATTCGCACCATTCGCGTTTAAGAGCGGTTTATCAGGCACTGGTAAACCGCCGCCCACTCTTCCAGGCTGAGCGTTTCGGCGCGGCGCTGGCCGGCAACTCCCGCTTTATCTAACGCTTGCTGAACTTCTTCCCTGGTATAGCCCAGGGATAGCAGGTTCTTCTGCAACTGTTTGCGCTTCTGGCTGAAGCCGGCCTTGACCACCCGGAAGAAGCCCTCTTCGTCGGCTACGTCTACAGCCGGGCGACCGGCCAGGTCAATGCGGACCACGGCCGAGTCTACCTCCGGCCGGGGCCAGAAGGCGCCAGCCTTAATGCCGTCTACGACCGATACCTGGCCGTAGAACTGGACGCTGGCGGCCAACAGGCTCATGTCCCCTGGCCCGGCCGACAGTCGTTCGGCGACTTCTTGCTGGACGGTGAGGACCATCAGCGTGGGCTTGTGCCGGCCGGCTAGCAGGTGGCGCAGGATAGCCCCGGTGATGTAGTAGGGCACGTTGGCCACCACTTTGTACGGGCCGGTGAAATAGGCCGCCGGGTCTATTTCCAAAATGTCGCCATGCACCAGGGTCACGTTAGGGTAGCCGGCCAGTTGTTCCTCTAGAATAGGCAACAAACGGTCGTCCAGTTCCACCGCAATTACCCGGCCGGCCGTCTGGGCCAGGTGGCGGGTCAGCGCGCCCAGGCCGGGGCCAATTTCCAGCGCCTCGTCCCCGGCCGCCAGATCGGCCGCCGCCGCAATCCGGGCCAGGACAGCCTCATCGTAGAGAAAATTCTGCCCCAGGCTCTTCTTGGCCACAAGGCCGTGGCGCTCCAGCAGGTGTTTGGGGTGCATGGCCGGGTGGTTATTGGTTATTGCCAGGCGCCTAATAACCAATAACCAATAACCTTCTTTACGGTAGCCAGGTCGGAATGAGGTAATTGATTTTTTCTGGCGGTGGAACGGGCGTGAGGTAGTAGACGTCCACGTAGCCGCTCCAGGAGACGAAATCGTCTTCACTATAGCCCAGGTCAATCCACCGTCCCTGGACACCGCCGCCGGTGTCGCCGGCATAGCCGATGCCGTAGCCGGGCACGTAGACCCAACTGCGGAAGGGCACCACGGCCGGGTCTACGGCCACGATGCCCGTGCCGGCCTGGACGCCGCTGGCGGTGACGCCGTAGGCCGGGTGGTCAGGCGGCTTGCCGGAGCTGGCGGCCGTGTAGGCTGTCACGCGCATGCGTACCACCCGCCAGTATTCGTACGCTCCTCCAGGAGTTGGCAACACCCGAATGACGATGCGCGTGCCGTAGCCAATGACCTCGTTGACCGGTTCCTGAGCCACCCACTCGCCGTCTGGCGTCTGGCTGACCTCGGCGCCGTTTTCGTAGCGGACACGCAGGCGGCGGCGCAAAATGCCGGGCACACCCGGGCTGAGCAAAGCCCGCTGGTCCAGCTCCAGTTGGTCGGTGGCCTGCCACAGGGTCTCGTAGGGGATGGGCTGGTCTTCGACGCGGAAATCTTCGGTAACGCGAATGACCTCGATGATGCCGTTAGGCTGGAGCACCGTTTCCGGGCCGGGCCGGGTGAAGTCCTGGCCGACCAGGCCAATGCCGGCTTCGGCCAGCACGTCCAGGGCGTTGCTGTGGTGGCTGCGGGTCTGGACGACCCGGCCGTCCACGGCGATAGTCAGGGGCATGGAACGGCGGACGTAAATGTGCTGGTCGGGGGAGAGCCAGCTTCCCAACGGCGGCTCCACGCCGTCGGCGGCATAAAGGTTTAGCCCGGCCTCTTGCAGCGCCTGGCCCACCGTCTGGGCGGCGGTGCGCCGCCGCATTTCGTTGGCGCCGTCGTGGATGATGACGTTGACGAACTGGCCGATTTCCAAAACGGCCGGCAGGGGGGTCTCGTCCAGGGCGCTAAAAGGGACGCGCTGCCCGTCGGCAAAAAGCTGGTCGGTGCGCTGGATGGTGATGCCGGCTTCGCTCAGGAAGGGGCCAAGTTGAGTTTGCAGCGTCCACCACGTTTGCCGGCCGCTTTCAGTGTGAACGGTGATTGAGTGGGCTCGCTGGATCTGGATGGCTGTGCCCGGCTCGACGGCGGCCGAGAGGGGGGGCGTGACCATATCTTCGTCGCGAACGTTGACGCCGGCCGCAGCCAGCACCTCGCCCACGCTGTCGTAGTCGCCGCTGACGACGTGGACTTCGTCGCCGGCGTAGACGACGTATCGGTCGCGGGTCAGCCAGTAGCCGGCCGCCGCCAGGCCACAGACAAGCAGCAAGACCGGAATCAGGAAGAGAATTCGATTGGGGCGCGGCCGGGTGGTTGGCATCTTAATCTGTAGGGGCACGTGAGTTCGGCTGCCGAACTCACATCGTGCCCCTACTTGTATATCACCATGGGACCGGCGACAACCAGGTTTTCCTGGGCACCCGAGGGAGACGCCTTAGCGCTGCTTCCTCCCGGACCTGACGCAGTTCGACGGCCCTCGCCGCCAGGGACCCAGCTATCGCCGGTCTCATGAGTACATAGCGACGGGTATGGTAACAGAGTTGCCTGGGATGGTCAAACGATCTTAGCTTTTGATAATAATCGGCAGGTAGAGAGCATTGGGATAAAGCTCAAACGCGCCAATGTCGCAAATAGCGTTGCCGTTTTCGTTGCCTCCACCGGCCGGGAGAAACCTCTCTGGTCGGTGGACAGTTGAAGCAGGCTAACGACTCTCTGATAAGTTGCAAGTACACGACCGAGCATAGCGAGGGAGGTTGATTGTCAGCTTCATCAAGTTGTTGGGCCGTGATCGGGAAAGTTGGGGTGCCCGGTCGCATAAAGAAACTGGTGTCCTGAGAACGTGACACGCGCTGGCAGCATGCCAGATTCTCCCATGCAGTGGTGATACCGGTCGAAGAAGTAGTTTCGCAACTGGACCTTTTCGGCGAAACTAAGGCTTCGACTGTACACTGCGACCTCGATCATTGAGAACTCACTCGGTTCGTTCCCCAGGACATTGGATCCCATCACGTGCCAGCGAAGGGCTTCGGCTTCCAGTACGATTTGGTCGAGGCGTCTGTCCGTAAAGTGAGTACCATTCACCTCAATGCACATGAAGGTATAGTCGTCAGCAAAGCCGAGTTCGAACGTGAGATAGACAGGAACGTGATACAGAAAGAGTGCCTTCTCGAAGGGCACGCTGGTCGTGTGAGTCATGCCATCCCGGTCTATGACACGAAAACGGAGGCTGTCGTCTGGTGCAACATAGACGGAAACGCGGTTTCGTTGTAAGTCAAAGCCGAAATCCAAGAGGTAGTTGTCGGTTGTCTGCTTCTCGAGCACTGCGATAACGTGAATCGAAAGCCCAGGGTTGTTCTCGTCGCGAGCGAAAAGCTGCGTCCGATAGAATTCCAGCCGAGTAGCAACATCGTCGTAGGTTTGGAGACCTACTTTTGAACCACGGTCGAAGAGCAGTTTCTGCACATGCGCGAAGTCGACGTCGGTGCGGCGTCCTGCGATGATCACAGACGGCACCGACTTCTGCACTGCCGTTGAGTACTTTGCGTTGAACGCTATACGCCGTTGCCCATCCTCGAAAAACTCAGCATACTCGCGGCACTGAGCGATATATTTCTCGAAATCTGCGTAGAACGTACGTCTGCGATCTGCAGGCTTCAGGACTGGTGTATCCGGTCGCTTCAGTTCAAAGATATGCCAGATACCCGTCATGTCTTCTACAATGAAGTCTGGGATAAAGAACTCGTTGTTGTGGATCTCAAGAAGAGGTTTGGGAATGAAGCGCCGGTAGCCGTATGCTGTAAACACCGTTGGATGGCGCTCAAACCACGCCTGAAACGCTCCTTCACCGGCCTCCGCAGAATCAAGGAGGCCGTATAGCTCGGTGAGCGCCATCTCAAGCTCTTGCCGTTTCATCACTCTGTTCCACATCGGCCCAACGGTCGGCGTCAGCGGCTGGCTGAGACCGTAGGTCGAAGATCTGTCCGCTGCACGCCGTGGTAGGGCGCGTTGTTACCATGCCGGTTCATAAGTTGATCAACTCGGCGATGTGTTGGATTGGTTCGGCGCGAATCAAACGACTATCTCTGAGCCAACTCCGCTGAATACCAAACAGGCGGTACCGAATTTCGTTAGATGGATCTCTCTCCACTGATAACAGGGGGCCACCACTCATTCCACGGATGTCGTCAGGCTGATACTCAGTACCATCTGCAAACGACAATATCTGCCCATAAAAGGCTTCGGGATCACTCCAGAATTCGTCATCGCTACGAGTGGGTTCTCGATAATCAATCCTGCTCACGGGAAGACACGCGAGATTTGCTCGGAATGAATGCATGATCTGATTTCCGGAGCGTGCGTCTTGTCTATACTCTCCCCATTCATGCGGATAACCCACAATATAATATCCTTCAGGTCTTGCACGATGAAGATTTCTCCATCCTTGCTCTGTCATTATCTGGAGACGTTCGTTTCTTATCATATTTTCCCTGTCAAGTCCAGTTATCGCGATTGTGCCAAAATCAATGCCACTGGACGATGCAGAGTACATTCGTAGGTCTCGATTGTGAACCGGGATAGATTCGGCACCGAAAAATTCATAGCCGTCGAGCCAATGCATCATCGTAATATTGACGTTTGGACTTGATAGAATGCCGCGAATTTCATCAATGACATGACCAGCAGTAATCCACAAAAGGGCCTGCCTATGATAAAGTAAAAATCCGGTATAGACGCCGTATTGCGGTTGACCTCCAAGGCTGACACTGAAGAATAAGCCGACCAGATAGCGCCCGAACCAATTAGCCAGAGTCTGGCAAGTCGATAGTCGCCTCCACCAATCATCCGGTAAGTCTGATAGTCTGATTGAGGATTTGCTACTCATTACATGTCACCAGCGCCCAACGAGTACTATACTGAACCCCAGAAACTGGACCACAGGCTAAGGTGGATAGTTGTATAATCAACCAATTCTGTGGAGGTTAAAAATGTCGCAAAAACGGACACGGCAC